>NZ_JBWKYJ010000055.1:0-34050 GCF_059423685.1 Acidovorax sp. GW460-11-11-14-LB4
CCGCCCCGCTGTGCCCAGCCCCCCAGGGCCGCAGCGTGCTGCAACTGCAGCCTGCCGGCGACGGTCAGGCGCAGGCCTGCGACCTGCAGGCCCTGGAGCGACTGCCAGCGCTAGACATCACCACCGCCCTGCCTCCCGCGCTGGGCATGGCGGGTACACACCGCTGGACCGGTGTGCCGCTGCGCCACCTGGTGGAGCAGCTCGGGGGCGGCGAACGCAGCCGCATCGTGCTGATGGCCCTGAACGACTATGCCGTCGTGATCCCCTGGAGCGACCTGCTTCGCTACAACCCCGTGCTGGCCTTCCGGCGCGACGGCCAGCGCATGGGCATCCGCGACAAGGGGCCACTGATCCTGATCTACCCGTTTGATGCCCACCCCGCTCTGCAGCAGGGCCAGGACTACGTCAACCGCACCATCTGGCAGGTCCATGCTGTCTCCATCCGCTAAGCAGCAGCCCGCCGCCAGCAACACACGCACCACCCACCGGCTGCTGGCCCTGGTGGTGGCCATGGCTTTGGGCACCTCTGCGGCCCTGTGGTGGACGCTGCGCCAGGCCCAGGACCTTGCGCAGCCCCACCAGCAAAACGACCTCTGGTACATCGCCAGCGTGCACAACGAACTGGCGCGGGTGAGTCTGTTGGCGCGCCAGCTGCGGGCCCGGGAGGCCAGCGCGCAAGACCTGGTCGACCGGCTGGACGTGCTGTACAGCACCCTCGACACCAGCGGTCGCGGACCGCGCGTGAGCACCCAGCTGCGCGAGGCACTGCCGGACACCGCACAGGGCCTGGACGGGTTGCGCACTCAGGTGGAGCGCTGGTCGTCGCAGGCCAGCGGCAGCGCCAACGAGCCCGGCAGCGCCGCGGCGCGGCGCACGCAGGCGACGGCCGCACCCACCCAGGCGCTGCGCGTGGCCGAAGACATCACCCGCCAGTCCGACGCGCTGCTGGAGCGCCTGCGCCAGGCGGTGGCCACCGTGCACCTGTTCAGCACCCAGCAGACAGACCAGGCGCGCCAGCAGTTGCACCAGCGCTTCATCGTGCTCAGCGTGGTGCTGAGCGCTCTGCTCGTGGGCACCACGCTGCTGATTGCCCGGCTGGTGCAGGATGCACGCGCCGCCAAAGCCGCATCGCGGCAGCTGGCGCAAACCAACCGGGAGCTGGAAGTCCGCGTGGCCCGGCGCACGCGCAAGCTCGAAGAAAGCCGCGCGCTGCTGGGCTTCATCCTGGACACCAGCCCCAGCGACGTGCTGCTGGCTGAGGTCGAGAGCGGTCGCGTGCACTTCATCAACCACCGGCTGACCGAGCGCCTGGGGCTCAAAACCGCTCCTCAGACCCTGTTTCTGCCCGACCTGCTGCACGACCCCGACACACGCCAGCGCTTCATGCAGACCCTGGACCAGTACGGGCAGGTCGATGCCATGGAGGCGCAGATCGGCACCCATGCCCCGCGCTGGAGTTCACTGTCGGCCCGCCTCATCGACGTCGAGGGCCAGCTGGCACACCTGCTGTGGGGCTTTGACATCAGCACCCACAAGGCCCTGGAGGCCCAGCTGCGCGAACTGGCCACGCGCGATGCGCTCAGCGGCCTGCTGAACCGCCGGGCCTTCATGGAGCGCAGCACCGCCCTGTTCGACCACTGCCGCCGCCATGGACAACCTTGCACCGTGCTGATGATCGACATCGACCACTTCAAGCGCATCAATGACCGGTACGGCCACCAGATGGGCGACACCGCCATCCGCGCCTGTGCCGAGGCCATCGGCCAGGCCCTGCGCGAGGCCGACCTGCTCGGCCGCCTGGGCGGGGAGGAATTTGCCGCGCTGCTGCCCCATGCCAGCGCCGACAGCGCACGCCAGGTGGCCGAGCGCATCCGGGGCGCCATCGCACAGCTGGGCCTGGCGTCGCCTGCAGGGCACCCGGTCACGTTCACCATTTCCATCGGCATGGCTTCCAGCGAGCGCCACCACACAGGCATCGAGCCGCTGATGGCCGATGCCGACGCGGCGCTCTACCGCGCCAAGGCCGCCGGCCGCAACCGGGTGCTGACCCACGAGGCGGCGCACCCCGCACTCTGACCTTAACCAACGACACAACAACCATGAGCCTGCGCCTTTTGATTGTGGATGACAGCCGCATGTCCCGCCTGATCCTGCAGGGCCTGGTGCAACAGGCCCACCCCGACTGGACCATCGTGCACGCCAGCAGCGGCGAAGAAGCCTTGCAGCTGGCGCGCGAGAACCCCGTGGACCTGGTTTCCATGGACTTCAACATGCACGGCATGAACGGCCTGGATGCCGCACTGGCGTTGCGCCAGTTGCTGCCCCGGGTGCCCATTGCCATCCTCACGGCCAATGTGCAGAACGCCGTGCAGGAGCGCATCGAGGAAGCGGGTATGGTGTTTATTGCCAAGCCCATCACCGCCCAAGCCGCCCAACAGCTCATCGCCCTCGCAGGAGCCTGACATGCCCATCCAGCTAGACGCCGAACAGATCGATGCACTGAGCGAGATCTTCAACA
The DNA here is from genome assembly GCF_059423685.1 of Acidovorax sp. GW460-11-11-14-LB4. Lineage (NCBI taxonomy): Bacteria > Pseudomonadati > Pseudomonadota > Betaproteobacteria > Burkholderiales > Comamonadaceae > Acidovorax > Acidovorax sp. GW460-11-11-14-LB4. The sequence continues at coordinate 2,519 of NZ_JBWKYJ010000055.1, forward strand.
TCGGCGTGGGCAAGGCCGCCGCCGCCATGGGCAGCCTGCTGCGCGACGAGGTGCTGCTGTCGGTGCCGCATGTCAGCGTGTTCACCGTGAGCGAGGCGGCGCAGCAACTGGGCACCCAGGGCCACCCCATGTATCGCGTGCGCCAGCCGTTTCGCGGCGTGCTCAACGGCGATGCCCTGCTGATCTTTCCAGGCCACCGCAGCCTGGAGATCGTGCGCATCGTCGCCGGGCAGAACGTGCCCAGTGAAGACCTGAGCGCCATCGAGCAGGATGCGCTGACCGAGGTGGGCAACGTGATGCTCAACGCCTGCATCGCCGCCTTGTCCGACCTGCTGGGCCACGAGTTCGAACTGAGCCCGCCACGGTTCGACATGGGCGACAGCCGCACCATCCTGGGCACCCGCATCCAGAACCACCTGGTGGTGTTCCTGCACATCCGCTTTGAGCTGCTGAGCAGCCAGATCGAGGGCTTTGTGGTGTTCGTGCTCAACACCACGTCGCTCGAGGGCCTGCGCACCGCCGTGAACCGGCTGCTGGGCCGGCCTGTGGACGCAGACTGAGGCCCCAAGCGGCCGCCAAGGGACGGCGGGCGCTGCACAGGCCCTGTGCGAAACTAGCAGCTGTTGCCTTCCGGCCCTGCCTCCGCCGCGCCAGCCCGCTATCGCCCCCTGGGAGAAAGCGGCCCCAGCGCGATGGGCGATGGGTTTACTGCCTCCATCCCATGCTCCGCTACCTCACCGTCCCCGTCACTCCTTTCCAGCAGAATGCCTCCATCGTCTGGTGCGACGCCACCCGGCAGGCCGCCGTGATCGACCCAGGCGGAGACCTGGACACCTTGCTGGCAGCGGTGGAAGAACACGGGCTGACGCTGTCCCAGATCTGGCTCACCCACGCGCACATTGACCACGCCGGCGGAACGGGCGAGCTCGCCCAGCGCCTGTCGGTGCCCATCGTGGGCCCCCACCCGGGCGACCAGTTCTGGATCGACGGGCTGCCGCAGCAAAGCGCCATGTTCGGCTTTCCGCCCGCGCAGCACTTCACCCCCACGCGCTGGCTGCACGACGGCGACACTGTGCAGATCGGCAACGAGACGCTGGCCGTGCGCCACTGCCCCGGCCACACGCCCGGCCATGTGGTGTTCCACGCGCCGCAGATCGACCGCGCGTTTGTGGGCGACGTGCTGTTTGCGGGCAGCATTGGCCGCACGGACTTTCCCCAGGGCAACCACCAGCAGCTCATCGACAGCATCACGCAGCGGCTGTGGCCCATGGGCAACCAGACGGTGTTCATTCCCGGCCACGGACCGGAGAGCACCTTCGGGCGCGAGCGGCAAAGCAATCCCTACGTGGGCGGGACCTGAGCATAGACCATCAATGCTCTTTTATTCATAGCGCACCAGGCATATTCCACTAGCACATCCAGCTGATTGGGCTTGAAATGGGTTGCCGGAGGCCGTCACAGGCCCTGGTCGCGTGCTCCGCGCCGCCGGGTGCCCAGCGGCGATCAGACCCCGGGATACCTGCCAGTTCGCCGCACCCCCGACACCGCCGGGGGCTACGATGGAGCGGTTTGCCACCTCTGCAGGCCGCCCGTGCCCCCGTGCCATGACCCCATCCAACGCGCCGCGCCCCCCGCTTGAACCCCAGCGCGGCTCCAGCCTCGCGGGCAAGGCCTACTGGGCCATGGTGCAGCGGGTCGCGCTGACGGCCGCTGCCATCGACGCGGGCTACATCCTGCTGTTTCTGTGGTTGGGCTCGATGCCGCTGGCGGCCGTGAATGTGCTGAGCATCGCCATGTACCTGGGCGCCTACCGGCTCATCCAGAAGCGCTACAACACCGCTGCACTGGCCCTGATCTGGCTGGAGGTGATCGGGCACTCGGCCCTGGGCTCGCTGCTCATCGGCTGGGAGAGCGGCTTTCACTACTACCTGCTGATGTTCATCCCCGCCATCGTGATCGCCAACACGCGCGGCTATGCCGCGCCCATGGTGCTGGCCCTGCTGGCCTACTACCTGGGCCTGCACATGCTGAGCGACGCCGTGGGGCCGCTGGACCCGCTGCCCGCGCACAGCGTGAAGATCGTGAACTGGGTGCACATCTGCGTGGTGTTTGCCATGTCGGCAGCGCTGTCGGCGTTCTACCGCCGCACCATCCTCATTGCCGAGGCGCGCCTGCGCAAGCAGGCCACGCGCGACCCGCTGACCGGCCTGGCCAACCGCAGCCACTTTGACGCGCAGGCCACCGAGGCGCTGGAGCGCAGCCGGCGCAGCGGTGTGCCGGTGACGCTGCTGCTGTGCGATGTGGACCACTTCAAGCGCGTGAACGACCAGTACGGCCACGCCGTGGGCGACCAGGTGCTGGTGGCCATGGGCCAGGTGCTGGCCGACAACCTGCGCGAGGGCGATGTGCTGGCGCGCTGGGGTGGCGAAGAGTTCCTGGCACTGATGCCCGCCAGCCCGCTGGACGCCGCCAGCGCCACGGCCGAGCGCATCCGTGCCGCTGTGGCCCGGGCACCGCTGCCCGTCGGCCCCGAGCCCTTGGCCCTGACGCTGTCGTTTGGCGTGGCCCTGGTGCACGGGCCCGACGACCTGCAGGCCGCCATTGCCCGCGCAGACCAGGCGCTGTATGTCGCCAAACACGCGGGGCGCAACCGGGTGCAGCTGGCGGGTGAAGACGCCACCGATGCAGTGGCGGCCAGCGCTTAAATACGCTGGCTCGGCGGTTCAACCGTTGCGGCGCGCGGCCTCGTACAGGCCTTGCACCTTGGGCACGTTCTGCTCCAGCTCGCGAATGCGCGCGGGGCCCGATGGGTGGGTGGACAAAAACGCCAGCCCGCCTTGTTTGCTGCCGCTGGCATTGCCCATCTTCTGCCACAGGCTCACGGCGGCCGACGGCTGGTAGCCCGCGCGCGCGGCCAGCTCCAGCCCCACCAGGTCGGCTTCGCTTTCGTCCGAGCGGCTGAACTGCAGCGTGAGCAATTGCCCGCCCAGGCCCGCAGCCGCCTGCCCCAGGTCGCCCAGCCCCAGCAGCTGCGAGCCCAGTCGCAGCGCCAGGTTGGTGCCCTGCGTCTTGGCAATGCGCTCGCGTGCGTGCTCACGCAGCGCATGGGCCATCTCGTGGCCCATGATCATCGCGGCCTCGTCGTCGGTGAGCTTGAGCTGGTCGAGGATGCCGGTGTAGAACGCAATCTTGCCGCCGGGCATGCAAAACGCATTGATCTGCGAGCTGCCGATCAGGTTGACCTCCCACCGCCACTGGCGGGCGCGGTCGTTCCAGGGCGTGGCGTACGGGATCAGCCGCTTGGCGATGGCGTGCAGGCGCTGTAGCTGGGGGTGGTTGTCGGGCGCCAGCGCGCGCTTGGCGCGGGCCTGCTCCAGCATCTGGCGGTACTGCTGGGCGGCAGACTGCTCCAGCGTCTCGGCGGGCACGAGCTTGCGCAGGCTGGATGCCGAACCCACGTCCACCTGTGCCAGCACCGGCGTGGCCGCAGCGGCGCCCGCTGCCAGCAGGAACGCGCGGCGTGCGGACCAGGGGGACGACGGCGCGACGGAAGGAGCGGGGCAGAAAAGACACATACAAGGCAATCCGAGAAGGAATAATGAGCAGCGCTGGCACACAACACACCAGAGCCTGCCGCGCAGATGGAGGCTGACAGGATGGCTACAAGGGTGCGTCGGCGATGATAGACAAAACCCCCGCTCGCCCATGTCAGACACCTCCACATCTTCCACCCCCAGCTTCGCTCCCGCTACCGCCCCGGACAAGCCCCCGCGCACCCCCTGGCTGCAAACCCTGCGTGTGTACCTGGAGCCCGCCAGCCTGCGCATGCTGACGCTGGGTTTTTCGGCCGGGCTGCCGCTGCTGCTGGTGCTGGGCACGCTGAGCTTTCGCCTGCGCGAGGCGGGCATCGACCGCAGCACCATCGGCTACCTGAGCTGGGTGGGCCTGGCCTACGGCTTCAAGTGGGTGTGGGCGCCGCTGGTGGACCGCATGCCCATCCCGGTGCTCACGCGGCTGCTCGGGCGGCGGCGCAGCTGGCTGCTGCTGGCACAGCTGGTGGTGGTGGCGGGACTCATCGGCATGGCGCTGGCCGACCCGCGTCTCACACTGGGCCCCATCGTGTGGTGCGCGCTGGCCGTGGCGTTTGGCTCGGCCACGCAGGACATTGCGCTCGATGCCTTCCGCATCGAATCGGCCGACGCCAACCACCAGGCCGCGCTGGCGGCGTCGTACCAGACGGGTTACCGCCTGGCGATGATCTGGGCCGGAGCCGGTGTGCTGTGGATTGCCGCGCGCTCCGAGGTCGCGCCCGCGGCCGGCCAGGCCGTGGCCCTGGGTGCCGCCGCGTACCAGAACGGCGCCTGGCAGGCGGCCTATCTGGCCATGGCGGCGTCGATGGCCGTGGGCGTGGTCACCGTATTGTTTTCGCGTGAGCCTGCACCCGTGGCGCTGCCCCCCGCCAAGAACGCTGCCGAGTGGATCCAGGGCGCACTGGTGGCCCCGTTTGCCGACTTCCTGCGCCGCTACGGCTGGCATGCGGCGCTCATCCTGGCGCTGATTGCCGTGTACCGCATCAGCGATGTGGTGATGGGCATCATGGCCAACCCGTTCTATGTGGACATGGGCTACACCAAGGACGAAGTGGCCGCCGTGACCAAGATCTACGGTGTGATCATGACGCTCGCTGGCGCCTTCGTGGGCGGCGTGTTGTCCATGCGCTTTGGCGTGATGCGCATCCTGATGCTGGGCGCCATCCTGAGCGCCGCCAGCAACCTGCTGTTTGCCTGGCTGGCGGGCCACGGGCACGACGTGACGGCGCTGATTGCCGTGGTGTCGGCCGACAACCTGGCCAGCGGCATTGCCTCGGCCGCGTTCATCGCTTACCTGTCGAGCCTGACCAACGTGAGCTACTCGGCCACGCAGTACGCGCTGTTCAGCTCGATGATGCTGCTGCTGCCGAAGTTCGTGGCGGGCTTCTCGGGCGACTATGTGGATGCGTTTGGCTACGCCCAGTTCTTCACCTCCACGGCGCTGCTGGGGCTGCCGGTGCTGGTGCTGGTGTGGCTGGCATCGCGCATCCAGAAGGTCGGTGGCGCCTGATTCATATGCCCAGAAAGCTACCAAATCAATAGCAACTTCTGAAGCCTCTCGCCACCCGGTTTACCGGAACTTTACGGGGGCTTCAACACGGGGAGACGGCTTGGCCGGACCATGAAGACAGTTTCAAAGCCTCGCTACTACACTGCCCCCATGAGCTCCCAACTGCTGATGATCGAAGACGACGCCCGCCTCGCGCAGATGGTGGGCGAGTATCTGGGCCAGTCGGGCCTGCAGGTCACGCACCGTGCCGATGGCAAGAGTGGCCTGGCGCAGCTGCAGGGCCCTGATGCCGGGCCGCTGCCCGACCTGGTGATCCTGGACCTGATGCTGCCCGACATGGATGGGCTGGAGGTATGCCGCCGCATTCGCTCGCTGCAGGGCAACGCGGCGCAGGTGCCGGTGCTCATGCTCACCGCCAAGGGCGACCCCATGGACCGCATCATCGGACTGGAGCTGGGTGCTGACGATTACCTGCCCAAGCCCTTTGAGCCCCGCGAGCTGCTGGCCCGCATCCGCGCCATCCTGCGCCGGCGCACGGATGGTGGCGGCGCGGCCGCCGCCACCCAGGTGCTGCGCTTTGGCACGCTGGAGATCGACCGCGACGCGCGCACCGTGACCGTGGCGGGGCAGGCGGCAGACCTCACCTCGTACCAGTTCGACCTGCTGGTGGCATTGGCCGAGCGCGCGGGCCGGGTGCTGACGCGCGACCAGATCATGGAAGCCGTGCGCGGTCGCGAGCTGGAGGCGTTTGACCGCTCCATCGACGTGCACATGGGCCGCATCCGCGCGGCCATCGAGGCCGACGCCAAGAACCCGCGCCGCATCCTCACGGTGCGCGGTGTCGGTTATGTGTTTGCCAAGCAGCAAGATTGACCGCTGGCGCAGCCCCCGCTGCCTGCGCTGTCGCCCCACGCATGTCCCTGTCCAACCCTTTTTCCCGCCGCCTTTATCTGCGCATCTGGCTCGCCGTGGTCGGCGGCATGGCGGTGCTGACGCTCACCGTGGGCTGGGCCTGGCGCATTGCCGAGGAACAAAAGGCCCAGAACAACCAGCCGTTTGTGCCGCCTTCGCGCGAGATGGCGGTGCGCGACCCCGCAGGCAACCTGGTGCTGCGCGGCATGGCCACGCGCCAGCCGTCCGAGCCGGGCGAGGTGGTGGAATTCCACATCGAGGCGGAAAACGGCCAGATCTTCACCCTGCAGATGGCGCCCCGCCAGCCCCGCACGGGCCGCAACGGCGGCCGGCCCGGGGGGCCCGGCCAGGACGAGGCGGCTTTCTGGACCCGCCCGCCCTTCGGCTTCTTGTGGCTGCTGGGCATCGTGGGTCTGGCGGTAGCGGTGGGCGTATACCCCATCATTCGCCGCCTCACGCAGCGGCTGGAGGCCTTGCAGCGCAGCGTGAAGAAGTTTGGCGAAGGCGACCTGTCGGTGCGGGTGCCCGAGCAGGGCCAGGACGAGGTGGCCGACCTGGCGCGCCAGTTCAACGCAGCGGCCGAGCGTGTGGAAACCCTGGTCAAGTCGCACAAGTCGCTACTGGCCAATGCCTCGCACGAGCTGCGCTCGCCCCTGACCCGTATCCGCATGGGGCTGGAGCTGATGGGTGGCCAGCAGCCTTCCCCCGCCTTCCGCGAAGAAATCCTGCGCAACATCGCCGAGCTGGACCAGCTGGTGGACGAGATCCTCCTGGCCAGCCGGCTTGACGCGCGCGAGGCTGACGTGGGCACCGTGGAACTGGTGGACCTGATTGGCCTGGCCGCCGAGGAATGTGCGCGCGTGGACGCCGACCTGGACGTGAGCGCGAGCCCCGATTCGCTGGAGGTGCGCGGCGTGGCGAAGCTGCTGCGCCGGGCGATCCGCAACCTGCTGGAAAACGCACGCCGCTACAGCACCGGCGAGATCACCGTGGTGGTGCACCGCCGCCAGGGCCGCGCCGAGGTGCATGTGTGTGACCACGGCCCGGGCGTGCCGCCCGGCCAGCGCGAGCGCATCTTCGAGCCCTTCTACCGACTGCCGGGCGCCAGCGAGCGCGCGGGCGGCGTGGGCCTGGGGCTGGCGCTGGTGCGGTCGATTGCCGGCCGCCACAACGGCACCGTGCACTGCCAGGACCGTGCTGACGGCGGCAGCGGCGCGTGTTTTGTGCTGGCGCTGCCGCTGGCACCATCCACGCACTGATCGGCGCCTGCATTCGCGTGCGCTCAGCGCGCTGCCGCGAGGCGCGCCAGGGGCCAGCGCCAGGCCATGGCGGCATACAGCACCGCCCCCACCCCGAGCGCTGCGGCGGCCACAGCCAGCCCGTAGACAAAGCCCTGCCCCTGCGTGGCAGCGTGGTGCAGCATCCACGCCACCATGGGCGGGCCCACGATCTGACCGATGCCGTAGGCCGCCGTGAGCAGCCCCGGAAAACTGTCGCCCGCCGCAGGCCACACGCGCCGCGCTTCCTGCAGGGCATAAAAGGTGATGGCAGTGAACGGCAAGCCCAGCAGCAGGCTGCCCAGCGCAAAGCCCGCAGGCCCTGGCCACACCAGGCTGAGCGCGATGGCCCCGGCCTGCACCAAGTAGGCTGCCATCAGCATCCAGCGCCGGTCCCACGCGGCCGGCGTGCGGGTGGACAACGCCGCGCCCAGCGCCACGCCGGCACCAAACAGCGGCCAGAACAGGTCGGGCCAGGGCGACCCTGCAGGCAAGGCAGCGCGCGCAATCACGGGCAAAAAGGTGGCCGTGACGATGTAGCCCAGCCCTGCGAGCCCGTAGGCCAGCGTGAGCCCCGTGCGCGCCCAGAACCCGTGGCCGGGGGTGGAGCCGTCCACTAACGGGCCGGAGGCTGCGGCCGACCCGGGCATCGCCACACCCCGCAGCACGGGCCAGATGGCAGCGCACAGCCCCACACTCAGCAGCCCAAACACCGCCCAGCCCGCTGCGGCGGGCCACTGCAGCGCCACCATGGCACTGGCCGACAGGCCGGTGAGCACGATGCCCAGCCCCGGGCCACAAAAGATCAACCCACCCAGCGCGGGCTGGCCCAGCGCCACCAGCCGCAGCATGCACCACACCGAGACGTTCAAGAACACCAGCGCACTGGCCACCCCGGCCGCAAACCGCAGCGCGGGCCAGGTGCCCGGCAGCGGCAGCGCCATGCCCAAGGTGAGCAGCACCGTGGCCGCGAGCCCCCAGCGCGCCAGCCGCGCCGCATGCCACCGCTGCCGCGCACGGGGCGCCACCCAGGGCAGCGCCATGCAGGCCAACGCCCCGATCAGGTACCCGAGGTAGTTGGCTGTGGCCAGCCAGCTGCCGCCGGCCAGCGTGACCACGCCGTCGTGCAGCATCATGGGCAGCAGCGGGGTGAAGGCAAACCGGCCCACGCCCATCGCCACCGCCAGTGCGGCCATGCCCGCCAGTGCTACAGCCAGGGGACGGTCTTGGGGGGCGATGCGCGGTTCCATGCAGGCGGTTTCCAGTCTATGATTCTGTTTTGAGATTTATTTTCTATTAATCATCTCATAACAAGAATATTTATGGATCTGGCAGCGCTCGAAATATTCCGCGCCGTCGCGCTGGAAGGCAGCGTGACCCGCGCGGCCGAACGGCTGGGCCGCGTGCAGTCCAACGTGACCACGCGCGTGCAGCAGCTGGAGGAGCAACTGGGCGCCACGCTGTTCCTGCGCGAGGGCAAACGCATGGTGCTGACGCCTGCCGGGGAGGCGCTGCGCGGCTATGCCGACCGCCTGCTGGCGCTGGCCGAAGAGGCTCGCCAGTCGGTGCACCCCGGCCAGCCCGGCGGCCGGTTGCGCCTGGGCGCCATGGAAAGCACGGCCGCCGCACGCCTGCCGCAGCCGCTGGCCCGGCTGCATGCGCAGTGGCCCGGGCTGGTGCTGGAGCTGTCCACCGCCCCCTCGCGCCAGCTGGTGGAGCAGGTGCTGGCCCACACCATCGACTGCGCACTGGTGGCCTGGCCGCCGCCGGGCATCGACGCCGAGGCGCCGGTGGAGCGCACCGCCGTGTTTGCCGAGGCCCTGCTGTTGGCCCTGCCCGCCGACCACCCGCCCATGCACACGCCCCAGGACCTGCAGCTGGACACCTTGGCCGCCTTCAGCCCCGGCTGCACCTACCGCCGCATGGGCGAGGCCTTCATGCAGCAAAAGGACGGCAGCCCGCCGCGCGTGCTGGAGCTGGCCTCGTACCACGCCATCCTGGCCTGTGTGGCCACCGGTCGCTGCGCGGGCGTGGTGCCCCAGGCCGTGATCGACCTGATGCGCGAGCCGCCTGCGCTGCGCCTGGTGCCTTTGGCCACCTGCGACACGGTGCTGGTGCACCGGCGTGGCTACCAGTCGCCCGCGCTGGACGCGCTGCGGACCGCACTGACCTCCGGCGAAGCACACCGCCCCGCCACATCGACCTGACCCCCTCCCCCACAGATTGCACAAGGAGCCCCCATGCCCGCCGCCTTCACCACCCACCTGGGCCTTGCGCTGCCCATCATCCAGGGCCCGATGACCGGGTCGGACACGCCCGCGCTGGCCGCCGCCGTGTCCGAGGCCGGCGGCCTGGGCATGCTGGGCTGCGGCATGCGCTCGCCCGCTGCCATGGCCGAGGCCGCCGCCGAGGTGCGCCGCCGCACCGACCGGCCCTTTGGCATGAACCTGTTTGTGCAGGCCACCCCAACGCCGGACGACGCCACGGTGCAAGCCGCACTGCAGCGCCTGGCGCCGTTCTACGCGGAGTTCGGCCTGGTGCCCGAGCGGCCCGCACAGTGGTGTGAGGACTTCGCGGCACAGTTAGACGCCCTGGTGGCCGCACGCCCGGCCGTGGCCAGCTTCACCTTCGGCATCCTCACGGCGGCGCAGGTGGCACGGCTGAAAGCGGTGGGCAGCACGGTGATTGGCACCGCCACCACGCTGGCCGAGGCGCGGGCCTGGGCCAGCGTGGGCGCGGATGCCGTCTGCGCCTCCGGCATGGAAGCCGGGGGGCACCGGGGCACCTTTCTCACCCCTACGCAGCCCGGCGTCACCGGTGCGGCGCCGTCGCTGGCCGACTTTGCGGCCAGCATGGTGGGTACGCTGCCGCTGGTGGCGCAGTGCGTGCAGGCCCTGTCCATCCCGGTGATCGCTGCGGGCGGCATCATGGACGGGCGCGGCATTGCGGGTGCGCTGGCGCTGGGCGCCCAGGCGGTGCAGATGGGCACGGCCTTCCTGACCTGCCCCGAGTCGGCGATTGGCCCGGCGTACCGTGAGGCCCTGGCACGCGCCCAGGCCACCGACACGCGCACCACCCGCATCTTCTCGGGCCGGCCAGCACGCGGCATCGTCAACCGCATGATGCAAGCCCTGCAGGCCGACGAGGCCACCGTGCCGCCCTACCCCGTGCAGAACGCACTGACGGGCGCGCTGCGCCGCGCGGCCGCCCAGGCGGGCCAGGCCGACTGCCTGTCGCTGTGGGCGGGCCAGGGGGTGGCCCAGGTGCGGCCCATGCCAGCGGCGCAGCTGGTGGCGTTGTTGGCCCAGGAGTGGCAGCAGGCCACCGCGCCGGGTGGAAACTCCACTGTCGGCCACCAATAACTATTATTTCTATAGCGCCAGAGGCATATTGAACAAGCGCTTGCGGCCAATAACGCCCCAGAACCCGCACGATAGCCTCCCCGATATGAGCAGGACGCCAAAAACCGGCGCGCCGTGAAACCCGTGCCACCGTGGAGCTGGCTTTGCCAGGCCACGGGTGGCGTCCCCGTTGGGGGGAAGGCGCCGAAGGCGACTCAGGGGGGCGTCTCAGCCTCTCCAGGGCAGTTCGCGCGCAGGGCCCTGGATCATGGGTGGCTGGGCATTGAGGGTTTCGCCCGCCAGCACCCGTTCGTACATGCGCAGGTAGTTGCGGGCCATGCGCTCGGCCCCAAAGTGCTCCACCACATGCTGGTGGCAGGCGCGCGGGTCAAAGCGGTTGCCCCGCACCGCCTCGGCCAGCACCGAGGCCTGGTCGGACAGCACACCGCAGTGCACGGGCACCAGCTCGGGCAAGGCGCCGTAGGGGGTGGAAAACACGGGGCAGCCAAAGTACAGGCTCTCGATCACGGCCAACCCGAACGGCTCGTGCCAGCGCACCGGAAAGATCAGCCCGCGCGAGGCGTTGAGCAGGCCCGTCTTCTGCGTGCCGCCCACCATGCCGTGAAAGTGGATCTTGCGCGACAGGGTCCAGCGGAAGCCTCGCTTGAAGTTGATGCGGTTGCCGCCCAGCACGTCCAGTTCCACCCCGGCCATCTTGGCCACCTTGATGGCACCGCGCACGTTCTTCACGCCCCAGGCCGCCTTGCCCAGGAAGTGGTAGTGCGAGCGCGGGCGGTCAAAGTCCACCGGGCCATAACCCGCCCAGTCCAGCCCGTTGTAGACGAATTCGCTGGAGCCGTAGCGCGCCGCATGGTCGCGCGACAGGAACACCGTGTTGCGGGGCAACGGCTTGGGCTTGCGGGCGTTGCCGTGTTCGGTCACCAGGTAGGGCTTGGACAGCTCGGAGCGTGGGTTGAACTGGAAATGCGTGATGTCCACGTCGGCCGGGATCTGCCCCTCCCAGGGCTCGTCAGGCCGGATGGGCAGCACCTGGCCGAAGTCGCAGGTCGAGCCCTCGGGCACCAGGTAGCTCACGCGGTGGCCCTGCTGCACCAGCGTCTTGCCCAGGTCCCAGATCACGCGCTCGGTGCCGCCGTAGCCATACACCGGGATGGGGGAGTTGTTGACCAGCAGGATGTGCATGGCAGAGGTCCTTCAGGAAAGAGCGGCGGCGTGCCCGGGTGCCTGCAGCCGCTGGCGCTCGCGGCCTTGCAGGATGGCCAGCACCAGCATGCCCATGAACAGGTAGAACATGGTGCCGCTGTTGTGCCCCAAAAACACCTGGGTCGTGCCAAAGCCCATGTAGGACACGGGCAGCAGCACCCCGATCATGCGCAGGCACAGGCCCTCGGTATCCAGCACGCCCGCACTCCCCGGGAACACGCGCCGCCGCGTGGGCCAGAACAGCACCAGGGGCACACCATAGAAAAACAGCAAGACCACCACGCCGGGGATGCCGCGCTTGGCAAAGATGTCCAGCACCTCGTTGTGGGCGTGGCTGAACTGCAAAACAATCGGGTGGGCCTCGCCGGCAGCCACCCGCCGCTGCTTCTCGGCCTCGTAGCCGTAGCGGCCCCAGCCGGTCCAGGGGCGGTCCAGGCCCATGCGCCAGGCCAGGCCCCAGTGCGCCAGGCGCTGGCCCACCGAGCTGGCCGCGTCGCCCCGCGCCTCGTACTGCGTGATCTCCTGCCGCGCCTCATCCACGCGCAGGCGCACCTCGTTGGCCTTGAAGGCCATCAGCCCGGCCGCACCCGCCACGACCAACACGCCGCCCACAATGGCCAGCTTGCGCTGACCACAGCGGGCCTGCAGCCAGGCGCACAGCAGCAACGCCAGCGGCAGCACCACCCAGCCCCCGCGCGACTCGGACAGTAGCGATCCCTCCAGGCCCAGCAGAATGCCCACCGCCCAGCCCGCACGCTGCCAGGGCTTCCAGCGGTCCCACAGCACCAGCAGCGCGACCGAACACATCAGCCCCAGCAGCAGGCTGAGCCCGCCGTACTGGATGGCGTTGGTAAAACCATTGGCGCGCGGCAGGTGCAGCACCATGGCCTGGTACAAACCGATCAGCCCCGCGCCACAGGCGCCGACGGCGATACCGGCCCAGAGCCAGCGCACCCGCGGGGGATAGGCCAGCACGTACAGCAGGCACGGCAGCGCCAGCAGGTACTTGGCAGGCCGGTCCAGGTTGGACCAGCTGCCCTGGGCCGGGTCAAAATCGAGGGCCCAGACCGTGCCCATCGCCACGATGGAGGCCAAAAGCAGCCAGGCATCGCGCCCCGGCCGACGCCGCAGCCACACCCCGGCGGTGCCCAGGCTGCACAACAGCAGTACCACCGCCCCCCAGGAATAGCCCGAGCGCACCCACAGCGCCATACCCGGCACCATGAAGGCCGCCGCGCCCGACAGGCGCACAAAAATTTCGTCAGCTTTGGTCAACGGCGCACGCTCTCGCTCAGTTGCTGGTGGTCGTACTCCAGGGCGGCGTACCGGAAGAACGCCTCCAGTGCCACAAACAGACAATACAGAAAACCCGCCCCGCCACACAAAAAACCCAGCCGAAACACATACAGGCGCAGGAACATGCTGGTGCCCGAGGCCAGGCCCCGCACCACGCCGCCCTTCTTGCCTGCCGCCGCCCGCTTGGCGGCACCGAGCATGGCGTACTGGGTGAGCTTTTCCAGGCTGCCGCGCACCGTGGTGCGCGAGTAGTGCAGCAGCCGCGCTTCGATCAGGCGGCGCGGCACGGCGCCACCGCCCGGTAGCGGCAACAGTTCGGCCTGCTCGTGCACCACACCCGTGAACTCGCGGACCATGGCGCGCACGAACAGGCGCTCGATCTGCGATTGCGAGCGAAAGTACCTGAGTTCGTGCCCGTAGGCCACCATGCGCCAGCGGATGCTCCACACGGCCTGCGCGCCAGAGCGCGCGATGGCCTGCAGCTCCTGGGCGAACGCAGGTGTCATCACCTCGTCGGCGTCCAGAAAGAAGATGTAGTCGCCCCGCGCATGGGCCAGCAGCCGGTTGCGCTGCACGGCAAAGCCTTTCCAGTCGGGATAGTTGTGGACTTCGGCGCCCAGGCGCTGGGCGATGGCCACGGTGTCATCGGTGCTACCGCTGTCCACCACCAGCAACTGGTCGGCAAACGCAGCGCTTTGCAGGCAGGCTTCGATGCGGTGCGCCTCGTTGAGGGTCAGCACCGCCACGGTCAACGTGGGCGGCGGCGTAGCGCCGCCGACTGCAACCGGCATCAATCAGTGACCAGCGTGTACGTGCTCACCGGCCTTCAGGCGGTACACCGTGCCACAGTAAGGGCACTTGGCTTCACCCGTGCGGGCCACGTCCAGGTACACCTTGGGGTGGCTGTTCCACAGCTTCATGTCGGCCTTGGGGCTGGGACAGAAAACGCCGCCTTGGGCGTTCAGGTCTTTGGCCAGGAGTTCAACGGTTGCTTGCGACATGTTCTTCAGACCTTGCTCAGCCAGTGGGCGTATTTCGGATTGCGGCCACCGACGATGTCGAAGAAGGCGCTTTGGATTTTTTCGGTGATCGGGCCGCGCGATCCGCTGCCCAGCTCGATCCGGTCGAGTTCGCGGATGGGCGTGACTTCAGCGGCCGTGCCGGTGAAGAAGGCCTCATCGGCGATGTACACCTCGTCGCGCGTGATGCGCTTTTGCACGATCTCCAGGCCCAGGTCCTTGGCGATGTGGAACACGGTGTTGCGGGTGATGCCGTTCAGGGCACCGGCCGACAGGTCGGGCGTATAGATCACGCCGTTCTTGATCACAAAGATGTTTTCGCCCGCGCCTTCGGACACAAAACCCGAGCTGTCCAGCAGCAGGGCTTCGTCGTAGCCGTCGTCCGTGGCTTCCATGTTGGCGAGGATGGAGTTGGTGTAGTTGCTCACCGCCTTCGCCTGCGTCATGGTGATGTTGACGTGGTGGCGGGTGTAGCTGCTGGTCTTGACGCGGATGCCGCGCTTGAGGCCTTCCTCGCCCAGATAGGCGCCCCAGGCCCAGGCAGCGACCATCAGGTGAATCTGGTTGCCCTTGGGCGAAACACCCAGCTTTTGCGAGCCGATCCAGGTCAATGGACGCAGATAGCAGGATTCGAGCTTGTTTTCGCGCACCACGGCTTTCTGGGCGTCATTCACCTCTTCCTTGGTGAACGGGATCTTCATGCGCAGGATCTTGGCGCTGTTGAAGAGGCGGTCGGTGTGCTCTTCCAGGCGGAAGATCGCCGTGCCATTGGCGGTGTTGTAGGCGCGCACGCCTTCGAAGGCGCCGCAGCCGTAATGCAGGGTGTGGGTCAGCACATGGATCTTGGCGTCGCGCCAATCGACCATCTGGCCGTCCATCCAGATCTTGCCGTCACGGTCGGCCATCGAGGGAACTACGGGGCTCATGGGTGTCCTTTGGTTGCTGTGGGTCGCAAAACCAGGATTTTACGGGGCGGCGGGCGGCGCGCCTTCTCCATCAGCGGCAGGGTTGTCCTGGGGGCGGACCAGGGTCCACACCACCAGCTTGCCCTGCTGGAACTCGCAGGTGACGTGCGAGCGGGTGCCGTCGGTCCAGCGGTAGACCTCGGGCTGCACGTTTTCGGCCGAAACGCGCTCTCCCAGCGCCTGGGTCATGGCCACCACGTGCATGAGGTTCACGCCCTTCGTCAGCCGGGCGTTGAGCATCACGGCGCTGCCCACATACCCGATGGGGCGCTTGGCGGCCTTTTGCATCACGCTCATCAGCCGCGTGAAGTGCAGCAGGCCCCACATGAGCAGCCCACCGGCCACGGCAGCCACCCCGGCCCAGCCGTAGGCATAAAAACCAAACCCGATCAGGGCCACCGCCCCCAGGGGCACCAGGATATTGCGCAAGTTCATAGGTCGAGATTGTCTTATGGCGCCATGGACATGGCGCTGTGGGCATTGCTTACAGACCGCGCACCACGTTCATGGCCTCTTCCACCCGCTCGACGGCGTGGATGGTCAGCCCCTCGATGGGTTTTTTGGGCGCATTGGCCTTGGGCACCACGGCCACGCTGAAACCCAGCTTGGCGGCTTCCTTCAGGCGCTCTTGCCCACGCGGGGCGGGTCGCACCTCACCGGCCAGCCCCACTTCGCCAAACGCCAGAAAGCCTCGCGGCAGCGCCTTGCCCCGCAGGCTGGAGGTGATGGACAACATTACCGCCAGGTCGGCGGCCGGTTCGCTGATGCGCACGCCCCCCACCGCATTCACAAACACGTCCTGGTCCATGCAGGCCACTCCCGCATGGCGGTGCAGCACGGCCAGCAGCATGGCCAGGCGGTCCTTGTCCAGGCCCACCGACAGGCGCCGGGGGCTGGGGCCGCCACTGTCCACCAGGGCCTGGATCTCCACCAGCAGCGGGCGTGTGCCCTCCAACGTCACCATCACGCAGCTGCCGGGCACGGGCTCGGAATGCTGGCTCAAGAAGATGGCGCTCGGGTTGCTCACGCCCTTGAGGCCCTTCTCGGTCATGGCAAACACGCCAATCTCGTTCACAGCGCCAAAGCGGTTCTTGATGGCCCGCACCAGGCGGAACTGGCTGTGCGTGTCGCCTTCGAAGTACAGCACCGTGTCCACCATGTGCTCCAGCACGCGCGGCCCCGCCAGCGCACCTTCCTTGGTCACATGGCCCACCAGAATGACAGCAATGCCCGTGCCCTTGGCCATGCGCGTGAGGTGCGCTGCGCATTCCCGCACCTGGGCGACGGAGCCCGGCGCGCTGGTGAGCTGGTCGGAATAGGTGGTCTGGATGGAGTCGATGACCACCACGGCGGGCTGCGTGGCCTCCACGGTCGCCAGAATCTTTTCGAGCTGGATCTCGGCCAGCAGCTGCACCTGGCTGCCGTCGATGCCCAGGCGCCGCGAACGCAGCGCCACCTGCGCTCCGCTCTCCTCACCCGTCACATACAGCGTGGGCAGGCCCGCGCGCTGCAGCGCGTCCATGGCCTGCAGCAGCAGGGTCGATTTGCCAATACCCGGATCGCCCCCGATGAGCACCACGCCCCCTTCCACAATGCCGCCGCCCAGCACACGGTCCAGCTCGTCGATGCCGCTGGGGGTGCGGGCCACGTCCTGGGCCTCGATGGCCGCCAGCGGCAGGACGGGCTGCGCGTTGGCCAGGCCCGCGTAGCCTTGCGGCGTGCTCAGGCGGTTCTTGCCCGGCCCGGCCTCGGCCACCTGCTCGATCAGCGTGTTCCAGGCGCCGCAGGACGGGCATTTGCCCAGCCAGCGCGGGCTGGTGCCGCCGCACTCGGTGCAGGTGAACGTGGTTTTTTCTTTGGCCATGGCAGGTGTCGGTGAGGCGCCCCGATGCAGGGGCAGCCGACTATAGCGGCCATGCCCACATCGATCCGCCGCAGCCCGTACGATGGCGGGCTTGGCACCGCACGGAGTTGACATTGCAGACACCCACCAACCGCTTCAAACAGGCCATGGCCCAAGGCCAGACGCAAATCGGCCTCTGGCTCGGGCTGGCCAACGGCTACAGCGCCGAAATCCTCGCAGGCACCGGCTACGACTGGCTGCTGGTCGATGGCGAGCACGCGCCCAACGACCTGCGCTCCATCCTGCACCAGCTGCAGGCCATCGCCAGCGCCACCAGCGCCCTGCCGCCAGGCGTGCAGGCGCCCCACCCCATCGCCCGGGTGCCGGTGGGTGACACGGCCCTCATCAAACAATACCTGGACATCGGCGCGCAGACCCTGCTGGTGCCCATGGTCGATACGCCCGAGCAGGCCCAGCAGCTGGTGCGCGCCACGCGCTATGCGCCCGAGGGCGTGCGCGGCATGGGCAGCGCACTGGCCCGCTCGTCGCGCTGGCAGGCGTACCCGCAGTATGTGCACGAGGCCAACCAGCAGATCTGCCTGCTGGTGCAGGCAGAAACGGTGGAAGCCATGGCCCACCTCGATGCCATTGCCGCCACGCCCGGGGTGGACGGCGTGTTCATCGGCCCGGCCGACCTGTCGGCCTCCATGGGCCACCCGGGCAACCCGGGGCACCCCGATGTGCAGGCCGCCATCCACGACGGCATTGCGCGCATCCTGCGCGCAGGCAAGGCGCCGGGCATCCTGGCCACCACCGAGTCGCAGGCGCGCCAGTGGCTGGCAGCTGGCGCGCTGTTTGTGGCCGTGGGCGTGGACACCATGCTGCTCGTGAGTGCTGCGCAGGAGCTACTGGCACGCTACCGCAGCGCGACCGACGCCGCCCCCACCCGGCCCGCAGGCTACTGAACTTTTCTTCTTTCAGACTCAAGGACAGACATCCATGAAAGCATGTATCTACGGCGCAGGCGCGATCGGCGGCTGGCTGGGCGTGGCCCTGGCGCAAGCGGGCGACACCGTCAGCATGGTGGCGCGGGGCGACACGCTGCGCGCCCTGCAGGCCGAGGGGCTGCGCATGCGGCGCGCCGACGGCTCGCTGGCGCAAGTGCCCGTCACAGTCCACAGCGACCCGGCAGCGCTTGGTGTGCAAGACCTGGTGGTGGTCGCCGTCAAGGCCCCGGGCCTGCCCGACGTGGCGCGCGCCATGGCGCCCTTGATCGGGCCCGACACCATCGTGCTCACCGCCATGAACGGCGTGCCGTGGTGGTTCCTCGACGGCTTTGGCGGTGCGGCGCAGGGGCATGCCCTTGAATCCGTGGACGCGGGAGGCGTGATTGCCCAGGCCGTCCCGGCGCGCAACGTGGTGGGCAGTGTGGTGCACACCAGCTGCTCGCTGGAGGCTCCGGGTTTCGTCCGCCAGCACTTTGGCAACCGCCTCATCGTAGGCGAACCGGACGGCAGCCGCAGCCCGCGCCTGCAAGCACTGGCCGACACGCTGCAGCGCGGCGGCATCGATGTGGAAGTGAGCGACTGCATCCAGAAGGACATCTGGTTCAAGCTCTGGGGCAACCTCACCATGAACCCCATCAGCGCCCTCACCGGCGCCACCACCGACCGCATCCTGGACGACGAGCTGGTGCGCGGCTTTGTCAGCGCGGTGATGCTGGAAGCAAAGGCCATCGGCGACCAGTTGGGCCTGCCCATCGACCAGCAGCCCGAGGACCGCCACGCCGTCACGCGCAAGCTGGGTGCATTCAAGACCTCGATGCTGCAGGATGTGGAGGCGGGCAAGCCCATGGAGATCGACGCCCTGGTGGGCGCGGTGCGCGAGCTGGGGCAGATCACCCACACGCCCACGCCGCACACAGACGCCCTGCTGGGCCTCACGCGGCTGATGGCGCGCACGCGGGGCCTGTACTGATTCATTTCAAGCAAAATCGGCTGCATGCGCTAGTGGAATAACCGCCAGCAGCTATTTAATTTATAGCAAACCAACCATGACCCAACTCACGCTGTACTACACCCCCGGCACCTGCGCGCAGGCCGTTCGCATCGCTCTGGAAGAAGCGGGCGCCCCCTACGACCTGGTGCGCGTGGACTTCGCCGCTGGCCAGCAACGCACGCCCGAATACCTGGCGGTGAACCCCAAGGGCCGCGTGCCCGCGCTGGCCACGCCGCACGGCACGCTGACCGAAACCCCAGCGCTGCTGGCCTATGTGGCGCAGAGCTTTCCAGAGGCGCGCCTGTCGCCCGCCGACGCGCATGGCTTTGCGCGCCTGCAAGAGTTCCACAGCTACCTCGCGTCCACCGTGCACATCGCCCATGCCCACCGCCCCCGCGCCAGCCGCTGGGCCGATGAGCCCGAAGCCCAGGCGGCGATGCAGCGCAAGGTGCCGCAGAACATGACCGAGTGCTTTCACCTCATCGAAACCCACTACCTGCCGCAAGCGGACCACGGGCCCTGGGTGATGGGCGAGCAATACACCGTGGCCGACGGCTACCTGTTCACCATCGGCACCTGGCTGCACAGCGACGGTGTGGACATTGCCCAGTTTCCGAAGGTTTTTGCCCACACACAGCGCATGCTGCAGCGCCCCGCCGTGCAGCGCGCACTGGCCTGATACGCCACCTGCAGACGCAAAAAAAGCCCCGGTGCTTCGGGTCAGAAGCACCGGGGCTTTTTGCTGGCAACCGGGATCAGTTCATCTTCAGATAACGCCAGTCAATGCGGTTGTCCGCGCGGTGGATGATCTCCACCTTCTTCGTCCCCGCCCACGGGATCACCTGGTTGTACAGCGGTATGTGCGACACCAGCTCATGCTCCTTGATCAGCGCCTGCTCGATCAGGCCGTTGCGCGTGGCAGTGTCCGTTTCCTTCTTCACACGCTCGATCAGCGCATCCATCTGCGGGTCGGAGAAGCGGCCCAGGTTGAAGTTGCCATCGCCCCCCGCGCCGGGCGAGCGCACCAGCGACTGCAGGCTGTAGAACGCGTCAAACGTGGGCACACCCCAGCCCAGCAGGTAGATGCTGGCTTCGTTGCGCTGGATCATCGGGAAGTAGGTGGCAAACGGCAGCGAGCGCAGCTTGGCCTTCACGCCCACCTTGGCCCAGTGCGAGGTGATGGCCTGGCACAGCTGCTCGTCGTTGATATAGCGGCCCGCGCTGCAGGCAAAGTCCACCTCAAACCCGTTGGGGTAGCCCGCATCGGCCAGCAGCTTTTGCGCGGCCTTGGGGTCGTAGGGGTAGCGCACGTCGGCCTTCTTGGTCCAGCCGTTGACCTGGTTGGCGATGAGTGTGCCCGTGGGCTGGGCCAAGCCACGCAGCACCACGCGCTGGATGGACTGGATGTCGATCGCCTGGTACAGCGCCTTGCGCACGCGCAGGTCCTTCAGCGGGTTCTTGCCCTTCACGTCCGAGCCGGGCAGCTCGTCACGGAACTGGTCCAGCCCCAGGAAGATGGTGCGGTACTCGGGCCCTTCCAGCACCTGCAGGTTGGGCGTCTGCTTGATGCGCGCCAGGTCCTGCAGGCTGGGGTCGATCACAAAATCCACCTCACCCGACAGCAGCGCCGCTGTGCGCGTGGCGTCGGCCTTGATGGGGGTGTAGACGATCTCGGTCAGGTTGGTGGGGTACTTGCCCTTGCCCCACCAGTGGGGGTTGGGCTCCAGCACCACGCGCTGGTCAGGCGTCCACTGCTTGAGCTGGTAGGGGCCGGTGCCCAGCGCATTGCGGTGGGCAAAGTTTTCGTCCTTGGTCTTGATGTCCTTGGGCTCGACCGACTTGTTCTTTTCGGCCCAGGCCTTGCTCATGATGCGCAGCTCGGTCAGCTGGTTCACCAGCACGGGATTGGGCAGGTCGGAGTGGATGTCGATGGTGTAGGCATCGACCTTTTCCACGCGGTCAATGCCCTGGGTGTAGACAGCGAAGTTGGAGCTCTTGGCCTTGGCCCGCTCCAGCGAGAACTTGGCGTCGTCGGCCGTGAACTCGCTGCCGTCGCTGAACTTCACGCCCTTGCGCAAGGTCAGGCGCAGCTGCGTGGGCTTGATGAGCTTCCACTCGGTGGCGAGCGAGGGCTCGGGCTTGAAGGTCTTGCTGTTGTATTCCACCAGCGTGTCGTACACCGCGCCGTGCATGGTGTTGTTCACGCCCACGTTCTGGGTGTGGATGTCCCAGGTGGAAATGTCCACCGAGCGGGACCAGCGGAACGTGGCGGACTGTGCGGCCAGGGGCAGGGCCGCAACAACGGCGGCGGCCAGGAGTATGTGTTTGAAGCGCATGGACGGGAGGATAGGCAAAAACGCCAAAAAATGCTGAATGGCCAGACTATCCCCCAAGCGGCGCTTTTAGAAAACGAACTTATTCTTCTTAGCTTAGAGCCATCACCCCTGCCAGCACCAGCATGGTGGTGGCCGTCACCGCATCCAGCACCCGCCACGCAGACGGGGTGGCAAACAACGGGGCCAGCCAGCGGGCACCCAGGCCGATCAACAAGAACCACAGCGCGCTGGCCAGCGAGCCACCCGCCGCAAACAGCGCACGGCCCCAGGCCGGGTAGGGTGTGGCCATGGTGCCCAGCAGCACCACGGTGTCCAGGTAGACATGCGGGTTGAGCCAGGTGAGCGCCGTCACGGTGGCCAGAGTAGTGCGCAAAGTGGCGCCGGGGCCGCTGGTGGCCACCAGCAACTGGCCGGGGCGCAGCGCCCGCGCGGCAGTCTGTGCCGCATACATCAACAGGAACAGCGCGCCCGCCCAGCGCATGAACTGCGCCCATTCAGGCCGGGCCAGCAGCACGCCGCCCATGCCCCACACGCCCACCTGCAGCAGCACCGCGTCCGACAGCGCACACACCAGCACCACAGGCATCACATGCTCGCGCCGCAGGCCCTGGCGCAGCACAAACGCGTTTTGCGCGCCAATGGCCATGATGAGCATGGCGGTGGAGGTGAAACCGTGGACGAAGGCAGTGGAGACCATGGGCACGGATTCTGGCCAAGGGCCTTCGTTGACGCCAGCTATACTTTTTAACGATCCGTCAGAATGGCTAACCACCCATGCAACTCGACTCCGCCCAGCTCAACGCCTTTGCAACGGTGATCGATGAGGGCAGCTTCGAGCGAGCGGCGGCCGTGCTGCATGTCACGCGCTCAGCGGTGTCGCAGCGCATCAAGCTGCTGGAAGAGCGCGTGGGCCAGGTGCTGGTGCGCCGCGCCGCGCCCTGCACGCCCACCGAGGCCGGGCAGGCGCTGTACCGCCATGCGCGCGAGGTGGCGTTGAGCGAGGCCGATGCGCTGGCCACCATTGGCGGCGGGCAGCACAGCACCACGCGGCTGGCGATTGGTGTGAATGCCGACTCGCTGGCCACTTGGTTCCCCCACGCCATGACGCAGGCGGCCGAGGGGCAGGCCATCACCTTCGACATCCATGTGGAGGACCAGGACCATTCGGCCAACCTGCTGCGCGAGGGCCGCGTGATGGCCGCCGTGACGGCCGACCCGCAGCCCGTGCAGGGCTGCCAGGTGCTGCCGCTGGGCACGCTGCGCTACCGCGCGCTCGCTAGCCCTGCGTTCATGGAGCGCCACTTTGCGCAGGGCGTGAACGCCACCACCCTGGCGCAGGCACCCATGCTGGTGTTCAACCGCAAGGATGCGCTGCAGGCGCGTTTTGTGGGCCGCCTCACGCGTCGCAAGCTCGCACCGCCCGTGCACTGGCTGCCCGAGGCACATGCGTTCGTCAAAGCCACCCGCGCCAGCCTGGGCTGGGGCATGACGCCCGACCCGCTGGTGGAGGACGACCTGGCAACCGGCGCCCTGGTCGAGCTGATTGCAGGCAAGCCGGTGGATGTGCCGCTGTACTGGCAGTGCTGGCGCCTGAACGTGCAGGCCCTGCAGCACGTGACGCAGGCAGTGCAAAAGGCGGCGGCGCTGACGCTGCTGCGCTGAGAGGAAAGTAGCGAGTGATGTAGCAAGCAGGGGCCGACTACACAGCGCTCGCCAGGTCCTCGTGGTGGTCCGCCGCGCCGCGCTTCCAGTAAGCGGAGATGCGCATGCGTTTCGGGTCCACCCCCGGCTTGGCCAGCATGGCACGGCGCACAGCGGCCATGTCGTTGTGTTCGCCCGCAGCCCAGACAAAGCCCGCGCCGGCGGGCAGCGGCAGCGCCTCCACTGCCGCAGGCAGCGCGCTCACCCACTGCAGGTCCAGCTGCGCCGCGCTGGTCAGCACCCGCTGGTCGGCTGGGTTGCTCAGCTGGATGCGCACGGTGGCCTCCGCGCTGGCGGGCAGCTCGGCCAGGCGGCGGGCGATGGCGGGCAGCGCGGTTTCGTCGCCCAGCAGCCAGTGCCAATCGAAGCCCGTGGGCACGACCATGCTGCCGCGCGGCCCGGCAATGCCCACCCACTGGCCCACCGTGGCGCTGGCGGCCCAGTCGGTGGCGGGGCCGGCGTCGTGCAGGGCCACTTCGATGTCCAGCTCGCCCGTGGCGGCGTCATAACGCGCAGGGGTGTAGTCGCGCAGCACGGGGCGCGGGCCGTCAAACACGGGGCGACCGTCCTGCAGCGTGGGCAAGGTGGGGCGGTCCTGCCCGGGCGAGGGAAGGATGAGCTTGAGGTGGTCGTCGAACCCGGCGCTCACAAACCCCGCCAGCTCGGGGCCGGCCAGGGTCAGCCGCACAAAGCCGGGGCTGACCTGGGTGCGGCGCACCACCTGGAGGTGGCGGCCCTGCAGGGGATGGCGAATGCGCTCGATAGCGAGGGAGGGGGCCGTGGCGGCCAGGGGAAAAGAAGCGTTCATGGCGTAAAATGTTGATTTAATCAACCAAATCATCCGCCATTCAGTTGACTTTGTCAACAGATAGCCACGCCATGCCCCCACGCGCCCGCCCCGATGTGTTTGAAGCCCTGCACGACCTGATGCACGCCTACCGGGCGCGCATGGTGCGCGCGATGACCTCCGTGCATCCGGACCTGACCTTCAATGAAGTTCGCGCGCTGAACTTCATCGGCCGCCACCCCGGCGCCACGCAGAAAGAGCTGGTGCGCCACAGCGGCGCCGACAAGGCCCAGGTGGCACGCATGCTGGGCCCGCTGCAGGACAAGGGTTGGCTGGAGCGCCAGCCCCACGCCGAGGACCGGCGCAGCCTGTGCCTCACGCTGAGCGCCGAGGGCCAGGCGCTGTACCAGGCGCTGCAGGCCGCGCGGCAAACCCTGTCGGCCCAGGTGCTGGCAGGCTGCGACGACGACACCCAGGCGCAATTGCTGGCCCTGCTGGCGCGGGTGCGGACCAACCTGGACGCACTGCCACCCCTGGAGACTGGCGAGGACTGCAGCCACGGCAAGGGCCGATCCTCCCGTTAAGGGCCCCACAGGGGGTTTCAAGTGCTTTTGAAGGGATTTTTGCCCCAAGCGCTAGTGCAATATGCCCTGTGTGCTATCAAATAGAGAGCAAATCACCGCCCCTGGATGACGCGCAACGCCTCGGGCAGCGACTGCACATGGGGCAGGAAATGGTCGATGGTGGCGCCCAGCAGCACGGCGCAAACCAGCGCGCCCAGCAGCGGCTTCCAGGTCAGGCGCACGGCGGCGCTGAGCCAGCCCTCGCGCTCCACCCCCACGGCGGCGCGGGCCGTGGCCACTGAAAAGGCGATCTCCACCGCCACCGTGAGCAGCACATCCCAGCCAAAAAACAGCATGGCGAGCGAGCCCGCACCCAGGATCAGCGCCGCGCCGATGAGAAAGATGGCCACCACGGGCACGACCACCACGGCGCCCTCGTCGGCGCTGCCCAGCGCATCGGCCGCGCCCCCGGCAATATCGCCCAGCACGCTGGAGTCGCTGCCGGAGCCCCCGCTGGACAGGCCCTGCGTCCACCCGCCCCCAAAGTCCCCCGATGCGCCGCCGCCGCCAAAGTTGCCACCGCCGGTGCGGGGCAAGGGCACCTGGCCTCCACCGGAGGGGCCATTGCCACTGGGCCAGGAGATGTCGGGCAATTCCACACTGCTGCCATCGCCCGACGACCCGTCCCGCCGCACCAGCCGCGCTGCCCAGGCGCGCAGCACCAGCAGATAGCCGACGTAGCCCACGGACAGCGTGACCAGGTACCGCAGCGCCAGCGAATCCACGCCCAGCACCATCTGCAGGTGCGAGGTGGCCCACATCAGCAGCAGCGTGAAGCTGCCGATCAGCAGCCCGTGCCAGCGCAGGCTGTAGCGCTGCTGCAGGGTGCGCGCGACCGCGCCGTGGTGCGGCATGCGCACCGAGCGCCAGGTGGAGCTGCCTTTTTTCTTGGAACTGGAGGAGTTGCTGCGGGGTGTGGCCATGGAAGGAGCGCGCTGGCGCGGTGGCAAACAGACGGCGCCATTTCACACCAGTTTCAGGCCGCGCCCCACGCAGGCGGGCCCTGCGGCGTGAACTTGTGCGCGAACCGCGCCCTGCCGCACGCCAATGAAGGGGGGCTTCAGGCCCCGGCGTCCACCACCACCGGCACGCGCTGCGCCAGGGCGCACATCAGCTCGTATCCCACGGTGCCTGCTGCCTGCGCCACCTCGTCGATGGACAACACCACGCCATTGCTGGCGCGGCCCCAGAGCGTGACCTCGCTGCCAAAGCCCACCTCCACACCCGCCTGCTGCAGGGGCGTGAGGTCAACGGTCACCATGTCCATGCTCACCCGCCCCACCAGGCGCGTGCGCACGCCGTTCACCAGCACCGGCGTGCCGGTGTCGCAGTGGCGGGGGTAGCCGTCGGCGTAGCCACAGGCGGCGATGCCAATGGTGAGCGGGCCGTCGGCCGTGAAGCGCGAGCCATAGCCCACGGTGTCGCCCGCCTGCAGTTGCTGGGTGGCGATGAGGCGCGTGGACAGCGTCATGGTGGGTTGCAACCCCCAGTGGCCGGCATGGTGCTCGGGGAAGTCCGGCGCACTGCCATAGACCACGATGCCCGCGCGCACCCAGTCGGCGCGCACGCCCGCATCCTGCGCGTGGCGCAGCGTGGCGGCACTGTTGCTCAGGCTGCGCTCGCCGGGCAGGTCCTGCGCGGCGGCGTTGAACGCCGCCATCTGGTGGGCAATGCCGCGCGGGCCGTCGGCGTCGCTGAAGTGGGTCATGAACGAAATCTCGTCCACCTGCGGCAGCGCATTGAGCCGGGCCCACGCGGCGCGGTAGCGCTCGGGCGTGAAGCCCAGCCGGTTCATGCCCGAATTCATCTTGAGGAACACCCGGTGCGGGACCTGGGTCTTGTGCGCGGCCAGCATGTCGATCTGCTCGTCGCAGTGCACCGCATGCCACAGGCCCAGGCGCGAGCACAGCTCCAGGTCGCGCGGCTCGAACACGCCTTCGAGCAGCAGGATGGGCCCGCGCCAGCCCAGGTGGCGCACGCGCTCGGCCTCGGCCAGGTCCAGCAGCGCAAAACCGTCGGCGCCGCGCAGGCCCTCGTACACCCGCTCGATGCCGTGGCCATAGGCGTTGGCCTTGACCACCGCCCACACCTTGGCGTCAGGCACCGACTGGCGCACGCGCGCGAGGTTGTGGTGCAGGGCCGTGGTGTGGATGGTGGCAGCAATGGGACGGGGCATGGGACAGACCTGATGGAGCGAGGGATTTACCGGGGGACCAGCGCCGGATTCTGGCACTGTGGCCGTTTATCCGCGTGATATAACCGCCTGTCCCTCGCTACGATTCTTCACATTTACCAGGGCATCAGCCCAACTGATGCTCTCACCAGCCATTCGATGAAGCGCGGTTTTTACACCATCATGTCGGCGCAGTTTTTCAGCTCGCTGGCCGACAACGCACTCTTCGTAGCCGCTGTGGAACTCCTGCGCACCGGAGGCGCCCCCGAGTGGCAGCGCGCAGCCCTGGTGCCCATGTTCGCATTGTTCTATGTGGTGCTGGCGCCCTTCGTCGGCGCCTTTGCCGATGCGCTGCCCAAGGGCAAGGTCATGTTTGTCAGCAACGCCATCAAGGTGGCGGGCTGCCTGATGATGCTGTTTGGCTCGCACCCGCTCATGGCCTACGCCGTGGTGGGGCTGGGTGCTGCGGCCTACTCTCCCGCCAAGTACGGCATCCTGACCGAACTGCTGCCCGCGTCCCAGCTCGTCAAGGCCAACGGCTGGATCGAGGGCCTGACCATTGCATCGATCATCCTGGGCGTGCTGCTGGGCGGCCAGCTGGTGGGGCAGCAGCTGTCGGGCATGCTGCTGGGCTTTGACTTCCCCGTGATCGACACCGGCGTGGACACCCCCGCCGAGGCCGCCATCGCAGCGCTGATCGCTGTCTATGCACTGGCTGCCTGGTTCAACACCCGCATCCCGCACACCGGGGTGGAGATGCGCCCCCTGCGCGCCGACCCGTCACGCAGCGTGGTGGCCAACGCGCTCAACCTGCTGCCCGACTTCTGGGCCTGCAACAGCCGCCTGTGGCGCGACAAGCTGGGCCAGATCTCGCTGGCCACCACCACCCTGTTCTGGGGCGCCGGTGGCAACCTCAAGTTCATCGTGCTGGCCTGGGCCGCCGTGGCCCTGGGCTACAACACCACCCAGGCCTCGGCCCTGACGGGCGTGGTGGCCATCGGCACCGCCGTGGGTGCCGTGGTGGCATCGATGCGCATGCGCCTGGACATGGCCACCCGCGTGATCCCGCTGGGCATTGCGATGGGCTTGCTGCTGATCCTGATGGTGTTCATCAGCAACATCTGGCTGGCCATTCCGTTCCTCATCGTGCTGGGTGGCCTGGGCGGCTATCTGGTGGTGCCCATGAACGCCCTGCTGCAGCACCGGGGCCACAACCTCATGGGCGCAGGCCGGTCGATTGCCGTGCAGAACTTCAACGAGCAGGCCTGCATCCTGGGCCTGGGGGCTTTCTACAGCCTGTCGCTCAAGCTCGGCCTGTCGGTGTTTGGTGCCATCACCACCTTCGGGCTGGTGGTGGCGGGCATCATGTGGGTCATCCGCCGCTGGCACCAGCGCAACTGCGTGAACCACCGCGACGAAGTGAACCACCTGCTGGACATCGCGCGGCACGATACGCACCATTGACTCCTGATTGCGAAGCCCCCCTGTGCGGCTTCGCCGCTTCCCCCGAGGGGGACGCACCCAGTGGCCAGGAGCTATGGAAGGCTCCCCCTGAGCCGCTGCGCGTCTTCCCCCTCTCTCGCTGCGCGGGAGGGGGACACACCCAGTGGCCTGGCAAAGCCAGTTCCACGGGTGCACTGGCCTTGAAGCGTGCCAGTTTTAGCTGGCTGTGCAGCATGGAACCACCTGCTACATAATTTATAGCTTTCAGCGCATATTCCACTAGCGCTACCGCCTGTTTTTCCCTTCAATGCACTCTCCCCTCCCCTTCGCCGCACTCTTATTCAACGCCTTTGTCTGGGGCCTGGCGTGGTGGCCGTTCCAGCACATGCACCAGGCGGGGCTGCACCCCTTGTGGGCCACGGCCTGCATGTATGCGGTGGTGCTGCTGGCGCTGCTGGCCTGGCGCCCCGGCATCTTGCAGCAGGTGCGCGCGCATCCGCAGCTGTGGCTGCTGGCGCTGGCCTCAGGCCTGAACAACGTGGCCTTCAACTGGGCCGTGACCATTGGCGACGTGGTGCGCGTGATCCTGCTGTTCTATCTGATGCCCGCCTGGGCCGTGCTGCTGGCCTGGAAGGTGCTGGGCGAGCGCCCTACCCCTGCGGCGCTGCTGCGCCTGGCGCTGGCTTTCTGCGGCGTGGTGCTGGTGCTGCTGCCCGAGGGCGCGCCTGCATCGCGCCTGCTGCAGAACCTGTCGCTGGCCGACGCTCTGGCGCTGCTGGGCGGTTTCATGTTCGCGCTGACCAACGTCACGCTGCGCCGCCTGCACACCGTGCCGGGGCCCGCGCGCATGTTCTCGATGTTTGGCGGCTGTATGCTCATGGCGCTGGCCGTGGCCAGCATTGGCCTGCAAGTGGGCGTAGTGGAACCCTTCCCTGCCGTCAATGCC
The DNA here is from genome assembly GCF_059423685.1 of Acidovorax sp. GW460-11-11-14-LB4. NCBI lineage: Bacteria > Pseudomonadati > Pseudomonadota > Betaproteobacteria > Burkholderiales > Comamonadaceae > Acidovorax > Acidovorax sp. GW460-11-11-14-LB4. The sequence goes on from NZ_JBWKYJ010000055.1 coordinate 31,503, forward strand.
ACCTGGGTCGTCACCGGCCTGCTGCTGGCCGGGGTGCTGATGCTGGGCAACTGGGCGCTGCAATTTGGCGCCGCCCGCCTGGCGGCGGGCACCACGGCGCTGGTGATGCTGTCGGAGGTGATGTTTGCCAGCGTGTCGTCGGCCCTGCTGGGCGCGGCCACGCTGAACACGCGCACCGTGCTGGGCGGGGCGCTGATCCTGCTGGCATCGCTGCTGGCGGCGCTGCAGTTCCGCCGACCGGGCGCTGCGGGCCCTCATTGATGGATTGACCCGCCTGCGCACAGGCCTCTGCAGCTGGGGCTACGATGGCCCGTCATCCCCACCCGGAGAACCCGCATGTCCACCAGCATCTACGACTTTGAAGCCCTGCAGATGAACGGCCAGGCCGTGCCTCTGTCGCAATACCGCGGCAAGGTATTGCTCATCGTGAACACCGCCAGCGCCTGCGGCTTCACGCCCCAGTTCGGCGGGCTGGAAGAACTGCACAAGGAATACGCAGACCAAGGCCTCGTCGTGCTGGGCTTCCCCTGCAACCAGTTCGGCGCCCAGGACCCTGGCAGCAACGACGAGATCGCCAGCTTCTGCCAGCTCAACTACGGCGTGAGCTTTCCGATGATGGCCAAGATCGACGTGAACGGCGCCAACGCCTCGCCCCTGTACCAGTGGCTTACCGCCGAAGCCCCGGGCCTGCTGGGCAGCAAGGCCATCAAGTGGAACTTCACCAAGTTCCTCGTCGGCAAGGACGGCCGCGTGATACGCCGCTATGCACCGCAGGACGCGCCGAAGAAGCTGGGGGGGGATATTGAGGCGGCACTGGCGGCCTGAACCCACTGCCCCGGCTCGCGGAGGACGGCACCGCTCTTTGCGCGCGCCATCACAGGCGATGATGAGCTTATCAGCACATATCAGGGTGCTCCGCGCATGCCTGGCGTTACCAATTGATGCGCCATGTAGGCATTTGTGAAAGCTGAATCAAGCAGTTGCCTACAGACGCATTGACGTCAAAACAGCAGAAAACACCGGCGACACTCGGCGTCGTTTCAGAGTGGCAGAGACCACTCGGTCGCATTTTCTGCTGTTTGGGAGGCCCCTCTTCATGTCTGCTTTCGCTGGATGGCGAGCGTGCTTTGCCGCTGCGTCATTTCTTGTCGCCGCCTGCGCTGCTCAAGCCCATGACTTTGTGAACATCCCACCAGCCTTGTGCGTGCCGGTGGACCGCAGCGTGGGTCTGCCTGCCGAGATGGAGCCCTATCGTGCTGCAGTGCGTATATGTGCCATCGCGCAGCAGCCGCCTTCCGTGGCTGCGCCGGTTGCTGCCAAGGTGAGCTTGCTCAGCGTGTTCACCGACGACTATTACAAAACCTTGCCCGCTGATGCGGCGTGGCGCGACTTTCCTCTGCCCATGCTCGTTGACGCGACGGGTCGCTGCCTGGGCCGCATCCCGCACCTCTTCCCAGTCGATCCCCCGCAGGAATTAACCATCAGCGCCGGGCGATGGCAGCGCGGTACCCCGCACGAACTGCGCCTAAAGGTGCAGTCCCCTGCCGTGGGCGGTGACTCCACGCTGCCCAGCCTGCACTGGAATCCTCGCAAGGGGACCTACACCCCCAAGAACACCACCCCTTCACAGGACAAGACCTCGTGCCCACAGACGTAGCCGAAACCGCGCAGTCCGTCAGCAAGCTCAAGCAGGCTTGCGATGCTGCCTATGCGCTGTATCCCAACTCATGCAGCCATGCCGTCTGGCATGTGATCAAGCAGTACCTGCCCAACCAGGCTTGGATGAGCGCCAACGCACTGGTCGAACACATGCGCGGGCAGGCGCACTGGAAGATCGTCCCGGCAGGACAGGTGGGCCGTCTGGCGCGCGAAGGTGTGCTGGTGGTGGGCGGCAAATCCGAGGCCACCAACGGGCACGTGATCGTTGTCTACCCTGGGCCAGACACGACGGCGGGCGGCTACAGCTATACCCGCGACGGCAAGGCAGAGACCCTGCGCACGCGGGGCAGTTACGCGCCGGCCATGTCCACCTCGTTGGGCTCGTGGCCAGGTGCCAAAAGCCGGGGGGACAAAACCATCTGGGACCCTTGGGCCAACGACGCCAAATTCGCGCAGGTCACCTTCTGGCAACTGGTGCAATAGCGGACAGGGCCGCTGTGCGGCTCTGCCACTGCCACGGCACCGAGTCTCGTCTTCGGTCTTCTGTGGCGGGATTTGCGCCACCAAGGTGACGCCTCCGCCAGTCGCTATCTGGCTGGCCGCGAAATGTGTCCCGCCGGTAGCAGGCCGCCGCGCCAGTGGCCCTCTGAGGGCCTCCGCGCGGACTGGCGAGGACCTACTGGTCAGTTCCAGGCCGCTCAAAGAGTCATCGTTTCAGCGCGCAAGTTTCCATCACTATTTTTTCAACTCGAAGGGATGTCCATGCTCTTTCACACACGCTTCGCCCCCGTTGGTTTGCTGACCGCCGCCGCACTGCTGCTTGCAGGTTGCGCCGACACGCCGCCCCCGCCGCCGGAGCCCGAAGTGGCTGCCGCGCCCGCCCCTGTAC
>NZ_JBWKYJ010000056.1:0-33652 GCF_059423685.1 Acidovorax sp. GW460-11-11-14-LB4
GCATCTGGGCGTTGGGCTTCGTCAGCCTGTTGATGGACGTGTCGTCCGAGATGATCCACAGCCTGCTGCCGGTGTTCCTGGTCACCACGCTGGGCGTGAGCATGCTCACGGTGGGTCTCATTGAAGGGGCTGCCGAGGCCACGGCTTTGATGCTCAAGGTCTTTTCGGGGGTGTTGAGCGACTGGTGGGGGCGGCGCAAGCCGCTGGCGGTGCTGGGCTATGGGCTCGGTGCACTGTCCAAACCCCTGTTTGCCATCGCTCCCACCGTGGGCCTGGTGGTCATGGCGCGCCTCATCGACCGGGTGGGCAAGGGCATACGCGGCGCGCCGCGCGACGCGCTGGTAGCCGACCTTGCGCCGCCCGGCATGCGGGGCGCAGCATTCGGGCTGCGGCAGTCCCTGGACACCGTGGGCGCATTTTTGGGCCCACTGCTGGCCATGGGGCTGATGCTGCTGTGGGCCAATGACTTCCGCGCCGTGTTCTGGGTGGCCGTGATTCCGGCCGCCCTGTGCGTGGCACTGCTCCTGGTGGGCGTGCGCGAGCCCGAGCGCGCCGCCAGCGCCGTGCGCACCAACCCCATCCGCCGCGAGAACCTGCGCCGCCTGGGCGGCGCCTACTGGTGGGTGGTGGTGCTGGGCGCCGTGTTCACGCTGGCACGCTTCAGCGAGGCATTTCTGGTGCTGCGCGTGCAACAGGGAGGCCTGCCGCTGGCCTGGACGCCCCTGGTGCTGGTTCTGATGAACGTGGTGTTTGCACTGGGCGCCTACCCGCTGGGCAAACTGGCAGACAGCACCCGCCACACCACGCTGCTGGCCTGGGGGCTGGTAGCGCTGATCGCTGCCGATGCGCTGCTGGCCCTCAGCGACCGGGGCGCCGCCGCCTGGCTGGGGATTGCCCTGTGGGGCCTGCACATGGCCATGACGCAAGGGCTGCTGGCCACCATGGTGGCCGACACCGCACCGGCCGACCTGCGGGGCACGGCGTTTGGCATGTTCAACCTGGTCAGCGGCGTGGCGCTGCTGGTGGCCAGCAGCCTGGCAGGCCTGCTGTGGGACCGGCTGGGCGCCAGTGCCACGTTTGGTGCCGGAATCCTGTTTGCCACGCTGGCGCTGGCGGGTGTGTTGGTGCAATCTGCCCGGCACGGCCGCACCCCAAAGCCCCCTGTACCGCAGGGCTGAGGTGGTGGGCCTGAGCGTGCCCCTTAAAATCCCCGGATTCCAGCCCGCCCGGCGGGCCTACCAGCACCACACCACCCATGAGCTCTTCTGCCCCCTCCACCCCCATCTCCTACAAAGACGCCGGCGTTGACATCGACGCGGGCGACGCTCTGGTCGAGCGCATCAAGCCGCTGGCCAAGAAGACCATGCGCGAAGGCGTGCTGGCGGGCATCGGCGGCTTTGGCGCGCTGTTTGAAGTGCCCAAGCGCTACAAGGAGCCCGTGCTGGTCTCTGGCACCGATGGCGTGGGCACCAAGCTCAAGCTGGCGTTTGAATGGAACATGCACGACACCGTGGGCATCGACCTGGTGGCCATGAGCGTGAACGACGTGCTGGTGCAGGGCGCCGAGCCCCTGTTCTTCCTGGACTACTTTGCCTGCGGCAAGCTCGACGTGGACACGGCTGCGGCCGTGGTCGGCGGCATCGCCAAGGGCTGCGAACTCTCTGGTTGTGCGCTGATCGGCGGCGAAACCGCCGAAATGCCCGGCATGTACCCTGCGGGCGAATACGACCTGGCCGGCTTTGCCGTAGGCGCGGTCGAAAAGTCCAAGATCCTGACCGGCAAGGACGTGGCCCCTGGCGACGTGGTGCTGGGCCTGGCCAGCCACGGCGTGCACTCCAATGGCTTCTCGCTGGTGCGCAAGTGCATTGACCGCGCTGAAAGCCAGGGCACCGTGCCCGCCACGCTGGACGGCAAGCCCTTCAAGCAGGCCATCATGGAGCCCACCCGCCTGTACGTGAAGAACGTGCTGGCCGCGCTGGCCGCTCACCCCATCAAGGCCCTGGCCCACATCACCGGCGGTGGTTTGCTGGAGAACATCCCCCGCGTGCTGCCCGACGGCACCGCCGCGCACCTGAAGAAGGGCAGCTGGCCCCAGACCGAGCTGTTCGCCTGGCTGCAGAAGACGGCGGGCATCGACGACATCGAGATGAACCGCACCTTCAACAACGGCATCGGCATGGTGGTGGTGGTGGATGCGGCCAACGCCGAAGCCACGGCAGCCACGCTGCGAGCTGCCGGTGAACAGGTCTACGCGATTGGCACGATCGCAGCGCGTGGCGAAGGCGCCGCCGTGGTGGTGGCCTGATACCCGGCCAGCAACACCGTCCCCTCACCGCGCATGGCGCAGCGCCCCGCTCCACCCCCCTCAGCGCAACCTGAGCCCACGCACACCACCCTGCCGCCGCGCGCCCTGAACCAGGGCATCGTGGTGGCCAGCTATCTGCTGGTGGCCGCTGCGCTGCTGCTGGTGATGTGGCGTGGCCTGCTGCCCGGCCTGCTGTGTGTGTGCCTGGGCTTTTTGCTCACCCGGGCGCTCACGGGCTGGTTTGCAGCGGGGCTGGGCCGGATCCAGCGCCAAGCCGCCCCATCCCCCACCAGCCTGCGCGTGGCCCAGGTCACGGCCGCTGGTCTGGTGATGCTGCTGCCCCTGGCGCTGCTGGCGCTGGGCCTGACCCATTCGCGTGGCTACCTGGTCAGCGCACCGCAGCAGTACCAGGAACTGCTCACCTACATGGCCCGCACGGTGCTGGAGCTGCGCCTGAAGCTGCCCGCCGACATGGCCTCCCACCTGCCCGAGGGCGTGGCCGACATCCAGCGCATCATTGCCAGCTATCTGGGCGCCAAGGCCGGTGCGCTGGCCATGGCGGGGCGGGCCTGGCTCGCCGGTGTGCTGTTTGCCTATGTGGGCCTGCTCATCGGCGCGCTCGCCGCCGTGCGCCCGCCGGTGCTGGCGCGTGGCCCGCTGGCCCAGCAGCTCAAGCTGCGCATCACGCTGTTTGGCGAGGCGTTCCGCCAGATCGTGGCGGCGCAGTTCTGGATCGCGGCGTTCAACACCCTGCTCACCGCCCTGTTCCTGCTGTTCGTGCTGCCAGTGTGGGGGCTGCAGCTGCCTTACACGCCGGTGCTGATCACCTTCACCTTCGTGGCCGGGCTGGTGCCCATCGTGGGCAACCTGGTGTGCAACGTGGTGATCACCATCGTGGGGCTGTCGGTGTCGCCGCTGGCGGCCGCCGCCTGTCTGGGGTTTTTGATCCTGATCCACAAGGCCGAATATGTGATCAACGCCAAGGTGGTGGGCCGCCGCACCCAGATGGGCGTGTGGGAGCTTCTGAGCGTGATGTTCGTGGCCGAGGCCGTGTTTGGCCCTGCGGGGCTGGTGGCGGCGCCGCTGTTCTACGCCTACCTCAAGAAGGAACTGGTGGCCGCTCGGCTGGTGTGACCGCAGCCGGGCAGTGGCCTGCCCCCCCCCGGAGCCACCCGCACGGATAGTCACTTTTTGATAGCAGCAAGCACAATCAGCACTAGCGCTTGCGGCCATTTTCTTGACTATTTTCCGAATTGACGGGCCACAAAGGCCCAGATGAGCGCCGACGCATCGGGCCCGGCCGGGTCGCTGTAGGGCAACTGCGCGGCGCCGCCGCTCCAGGCATGGGCTAGCCCGACCACCTCACGCAGCGCCACCACGGTACGGCCCCGGGCCTTGAATTCGGTCACCCGCATGGGGTATCGCTGGCCCCTCTGCAAGGTGCGGATGGCACCCGCCCGCGCCCCCAACGCACCGGCCCACAACAAGGCGGTCGCCGCCGCGTTGCGCACCGACACCACACCATCGGCATCGCCATGCACGATCAGCAGCGGTGGTAAGGCCGCAGGGGCGCTGACGGGCAGTACGGTAGCGTCCGTCGGTGCGACCGCAGCGGCAACCGCGGGAGGGTCCGGCAGATGGGCCTCGCGGCGGCCATGCATGGCTGCCAGGGCCGTGGCGGCGGATTCGGCCGTGCCGGGCGCCACACCGGAATGCATGGCCACCGCGCAGAACCGGTGGGGGTAAAGCGCCGCCATCAGCACCGCCATGCTGGCGCCTGCCGACAACCCGGCCACCGCCACCCGCGCCAGGTCCACCGGCAGGCGGCGCGCCACCTTGTCCACGGCGGCCAGCAGCGTGGCGGCTTCGGCCTCGGCACGGCCATTGCGGCGTTCAAACCAGTTCCAGCAGCCGTGGGCGTTGGCCATGCGCTCCTGCTCGGGGTACAGCACCACAAACCGATGGCGCGCCGCGAGCCGGTTCATGCGCGACACGGCGGCAATGTCCCGCCCCGTCTGGCCGCAGCCGTGCAGCATGACCAGCAGCGGCAGCTTTTCGCCCGGGCGCAGGGCCAGCCCGGCAGGCACATAGGCATGAAACCGCCGCGCCCCCGCCGGGCCGGGGGCCACGCCAGACATCCACTCGCCCCGCGACGGCACCGGCTTGCCTGCGGGGCGCGATGTGCGGGCCGTGGAGGGCATCTTGGCAACCGCCGCCTTGCGCGGCGCTGTCCGCAGTTTGGACGCTGCCTTGGCCCGCACCGGCCGGGTGCTGGCCCGCGCAGCCCGCGCGAAGGCCTTGAGGTTGCGCTGGTAGGCCCGCGTCAGGGACGACAGCGAGAACAGGCGGGAGCGGCGGGGCATAGGCGGGCAGTTGGTCTGGCGGTCGATGTTCAAAAATCAGGGAAAACCCTAGCCACCTTAACAGCTTCCCGCACAGCTCGGATAGCGCTATGTTTTTGAAAGCGTGAAAGGCAATATGTACCTGCGCATAACGCTGATATGGCACCAAAACCCGCTTCACAGGGCCAGCGCAGCACCTGAAATGGCCTGGGGCGTCAGCCAGGCCCGTCATTCGCCACAGAATGATGGCTGAAATTGATCGAATCCTGTCTCCGCCAGTTCGGACCGTCGGCCGCTGGACAGCGAAGATAAGCACATCCAAACCACTGCCTCTGTGAGCACACCATGAAAACCTGTCTGATAGTGATTGATGTCCAGGAATCGTTCCGCCACCGTCCCTTTTTCACCGAGCGCGACCTGCCTGCCTACCTGCAAGCGCAGAACGCGCTGATCGACGGGTGTGTCGCCCAGGGTATCCCGGTGCTGCGTGTGTTCCACAGCGACGGCCCCGAAGTCGCCGAGAACCCGTTTTCGCAGGCCTCGGACCAGGTGCGGCCGCTGCAAGGCTTGACCACCTTCGACGCAGCAGCCACCTTCACCAAGTCGCGCCACAGCGCGCTAGTGGGCACGGGCCTCGATGTGTGGCTGACACGCCATGGCATCCAGCGCCTGATCGTGAGCGGCATCCGCACCGAACAGTGCTGCGAAACCACCACCCGCCACGCATCCGACCTGGGCTGGGACGTGGACTACGTGACCGATGCCACGCTGACCTGGGACATGGTCCAGCCCGACGGCCAGGTGCTGGCAGCGGCCGACATCAAGACCCGAACCGCCACCGTGCTGCAAGGCCGATTTGCGACCCTGTGCACCGTGCAACAGGCGCTGGACCGGGCGGCCGCATGAGCGCCGCGCCGGGCCGCCCCAAGCAAGCTCGCACCGCAGGCGAAGCCGAAGGTACAACAGTGAGCGCCCAGCCATTGCAGGTCGCCATCCTGGTGTTCGACGACGTGGAGGCCCTGGACCTGGGCGGGCCCTATGAGGTCTTCACCACCGCCAGCCGCATGCACCAGCGACAACATCCCGGCGCGCCGGCACCGTTTGTGGTGCAGTGCGTGGCCCGCAGCCTGGACCCGGTGCGCGCCCGGGCGGGTTTGCGCGTGTTGCCCGATGCGGACTTTGCCAGCGCCACCGTGCCCGATGTGCTGGTCGTGCCCGGCGGCGTGGTCGATGCCGCCGCGGCCTGCCCTGCCACCCGCGCCTGGGTGGCCCAGGCGGCAGGCCGTGCACAGATCACGGCCTCGGTGTGCACAGGGTCCTTCATCCTGGCCGCAGCCGGTGTGCTGACCGAAGGCCCGGCCACCACCCACTGGGAGGACACCGCCGACCTGCGCACGCAGTACCCCGCGCTCGACGTGCGGGAGAATGCGCGCTGGGTGGACCGGGGCGCGCTGGTGACCTCGGCCGGCATCAGCGCCGGCATCGACATGAGCCTGCACCTGGTCACCCGGCTGCTGGGCGCGGCGCTGTCCGAGCGCACGGCCCGCCAGATGGACACGCCCTGGAACCCCCAGCCATGACACGCTTTTAGCCTCACTCAAAGCCATCGATGCAGAACCCGGCCTCCTCCCCCATCCACGTCTATTTCGCCCTGCTGCCGGGCAGCCTGGTGCTGGACTGGGCGGGCCCGGCCGAAGCGCTGCGCATCGCCAATCAGACGCTGGCCAAGCAAGGCCAGCCCGAGCGGTTTGTGCAGCACTTTGTGAGCCCCACGCCCGAGTCTGTCTCGTCGGTAGGTGCCGTGCTGACCCAGCTGGAGCCGCTGCCTGCCAACTTGCCCAGCCCCGCCTGGGTGGTGCTGGTGGGCCTGGCCGGGCAACACATCGCGGTGGACGGCGACGAGGCCCGCGCGCTGCTGCACTGGCTGCGCGGGCTGCGGCCCGTGGCGGGGCAGCTGGAGCTGATCACCGTGTGCGCGGGCTCGGTGCTGGCCGCCCATGCCGGCCTGCTCACGGGGCGCCGTGCCACCACCCACCACCAGCATCTGGACGAGCTGGCCGCCGTGGACCCGCGCTGCGACGTGGTGGCCAACCGCGTGTTTGTGGCCGACGGCGCCGTGTACAGCAGCGCGGGCGTGACCACGGGCATCGACCTGCTGCTGCACCGCATCTCGGACACCTGCGGCGCCGCGCTGGCCGCGCAGGTGGCACAGGCCATGGTGGTAGCGCTGCGCCGGGGGCCCAACGACCCGGAGTTCTCACCCTTTCTGCACCACCGCAACCACCTGCACCCGGCCCTGCACCGCGTGCAGGACGCCGTGGGCCAGCAGCCCCAGGCCGACTGGAGCGTGCCGCAAATGGCCGAGGTGGCACACACCTCACCCCGGCATCTGACGCGGCTGTTTCTGGAACATGCGGGCATCGCCCCGCTGCAATACCTGCGCCGCATCCGCCTGGCCACGGCCGAGGCCGCGCTGCGGTCCGGCCAGAACGTGACGCAGGCGGCGCTGATGGCGGGGTTCAGCTCCGACACGCAGCTGCGCCGGGCCTGGCACCAGTTCGGGCGCGGCGGCACGCCATCACAGGGCAGTGCGCGCAGCCACTGAGGGACCAGTCCGGTGTGATGCCGCGCGATGCACGCGACACGGCACCCGCCCATAATCAAGCCCTTTGCCGCACCACCCGCCGGGTCGCCACCATGCAAGAACCACCCCGCCCCGCCAACGAGCCTGACCGCCTGCAGGCCCTGCGCCAGCTGCTGATTCTGGATACGCCCCCCGAGGAGCGGTTTGACCGCCTGACGGCCTTTGCCGCGCAGGAGTTCGATGTGCCCACGGTTTTGCTGTCACTCATCGACGACGGCCGCCAGTGGTTCAAGTCACGGTTGGGCATGCACCAGTGCGAGACCTCGCGGGGCATCTCGTTCTGCGGCCACGCCATCCTGCAAGACGACATCATGGTCGTGCCCGATGTGAACCAGGACGAGCGCTTCATCGGCAACCCGCTGGTCACCGGCGAGCCCCACATCCAGTTCTATGCCGGCGCCCCGCTCAAGCTGCCGGGCGGGCAGAACGTAGGCACGCTGTGCCTGATCGATAACAAACCGCGCACCCTGGACGACATCGATCTGGCCATCCTGGGCTCGCTGCGCGACCTGGCAGTGGAAGAGCTGGTCCGGCGCCAGCAGGGAGCCTCGGCCCCATGAGTGACCACAGCCCCCAAGACATCCTGCTGATCGAACCCAGCTCGCTGACCGGCAGCATCATTGTGGCCACGGCGCGTCAACTGAACCTGCCCGCCGTGCGGCAGGTGAACAGCGTGCGCATGGCCCAGCAGCGATTGACACACCAGGACTTTGCGGGTGTGATCGTCTCAATTGACGAGCAAGAACAAGAGGCTATCGCGCTGCTGGAGCAGGTCCGCAACGACACGCTGGCCGTCAATGCCAATGTGCCGGTGGCGGTGACGACCACGCAAGTCGATGCATCCACCGCCGTGAAGATGAAGGCCCTGCAGGTGCGGCGGGTGCTGATCAAGCCCTTCAAGGTGCGGGATGTGATCGCCACCATTGCACTGCTGAAGGACACTCAGCCTCCCTCGGCCCCGCAGGGGGCGCGCCAGATGTCTCAGTAGATCTCCGGCACGTACATGCTGGCAGGCACGGGCTGGCGCAAATACTCGGGGTTGCGCACGCGGTCGGGCAGCACCACGGGCGGGTGTGGCACCTCCTGGTAGGGCAGCTGAGACAGCAGGTGCGCAATGCAGTTCAGGCGCGCCTTTTTCTTGTCCACCGCCTGCACCACCCACCAGGGGGCTTCAGGGATGTGGGTGCGCTCCAGCATCGTTTCCTTGGCCTTGGTGTAGGCCTCCCAGCGCACGCGGCTTTCCAGATCCATGGGGCTGAGCTTCCACTGCTTGAGCGGGTCGTGAATACGGCCCAGAAAGCGCAGGTGCTGCTCTTCATCGGTGATGGAGAACCAGTATTTGACCAGCGTGATGCCCGAACGCACCAGCATCTTTTCAAACTCGGGCACGGTGCGGAAGAACTCTTCGTATTCGTCGTCGGTGCAAAAGCCCATCACCCGCTCGACGCCCGCGCGGTTGTACCAGCTGCGGTCGAACAGCACCATCTCGCCCGCCGCAGGCAGGTGCGCTACATAGCGCTGAAAGTACCACTGCGTGCGCTCTCGGTCGTTGGGTGCGGGCAATGCCGCCACACGGGCTACACGGGGGTTCAGGCGCTGCGTGATGCGCTTGATGACGCCCCCCTTGCCCGCAGCATCACGCCCCTCGAACAGGATCACCACCTTCTGGCGGCTGTGCTGCACCCAGTCCTGCAGCTTGACCAACTCGCCCTGCAGGCGGAAAAGGTCCTTGAAGTACTGCTGGCGCGCCAGCTTGTCGCCAGGGCTGGGGGCGCCGATGTCATCGACCTCGCGGTCTTCGATCTCCAGTTCCAGCTCTTCGTCGTAGCTGTCGATGAGGTCGTTGGCGATGCGTTGCATCAGCTCCTGCGTGTCAAGGGCGTTGTTGTAGAACATGGGCAAGCATCCGGCGGTAGTGCAAATCAGATGCGCGATGGTGGACCGCTGCAGTGACAGCGCCATGACACTGGTGTGATCTGTCACAACGCTGTCATGCCCAGAGGCCAGCATGCGAGGCCGTGCCGCCCGCAGACCACCCCGCCGCTTTGTCAAATCCCCTCGCCCCCAACGCCAGCCTGAACTACGGCGGAGATGCCGCCGGGCTGATCTGCGGCTACCTGCTGGGTACCGACACCCCGCCGCAGGAGGTGGATTCGGCCCAGGCCGCGCAATGGCTGGCCGGCCTGCAGGCAGGCGCCGCGCCGTCAGGGCAGTTTCTGTGGCTGCACTTCAACCTGAGCCACGCGCAGGCCGTGCGCTGGATGGAGCGGCACGCCCATCTGCCGGAAGCCTTTTTTGATGCGCTCAAGGACCGCTCGGTCTCGACACGCATCGAGCGCGACGACGACACGCTGATTGCCGTGCTCAACGACGCACACTTTGATTTTGCGTTCGAGCCTTCGGACATTGCGACCCTGTGGACCAGCGTGGCGCCGCACCTGATGGTGACCGGCCGCACGCGCCCGCTGCGGTCAGTGGACGTGCTGCGCACTGCCGTGCGCACCGGCAATGCCCCCTGCTCCAGCGTGGCGCTGCTGGCCGAGCTGATGCGCACCCAGGCCTCGGGCCTGGTGGATATCGTGCGGGGCGTGACACAACGCATCGACGATGTAGAAGACGCACTGCTGGCCGGGCGCCTGGACCACAAGCGCGCGCGGCTGGGTGTGCTGCGACGCTTGCTGGTGCGACTGCAGCGGCTGCTGGCGCCCGAGCCGGCAGCGCTGTTTCGCCTGCTGCAGCACCCGCCCGCGTGGATGGGCGCCGACGATGCACAGGAGCTGCGCGATTCGACCGAGGAGTTTTCGGTGGTGCTGCGCGACATGCAGGGCCTGCAGGAGCGCATCAAACTGCTGCAGGAAGAAATCGCCGCCAGCGTGCAGGAGGCCAACAGCCGCAGCCTGTTTGTGCTGACAGTGGTGACCGTGCTGGCCTTGCCCATCAACATTCTGGCCGGCCTGTTTGGGATGAACGTGGGCGGGGTGCCGCTGGCCGACAACGGCCACGGCTTCTGGATCATCGTGGCCGTGGTGGCGGCTTTCACGGCGGTTGCGGGCTGGCTGGCCCTTCGGGGCACGCGCGATCAGTAGGTGGGACCGTGCGGCAGGTGTGATCGCCCGACAGGCCCGGTGGCAAGCCCCACTACAATGCCGCCCCTTGCCCAGCTCCCCGGACCCCCTGCCACCATGAACATCGTCGTCAACGAAGAACTCAAAGCCTACATCGAACCCCTGACCCCCGACGAACACGACGCGCTGGAACGCAGCATCCTCACCGAAGGCTGCCGCGACGCACTGGTGCTGTGGGGCGATGTGCTGGTGGACGGGCACAACCGCTACGGCATCTGCCAAAAACATGGCCTGCCGTTCCAGACCGTGCAGAACCCGCGCTTTCAGTCGATGGAAGACGTGCACCTGTGGATGATCGACCAGCACCTGGGCCGCCGCAGCGTGTCGGATTTCCAGCGCGGCGTGCTCGCCCTGCGCAAGCGCGAGATCATGGCGGAGCGCAAGGCCCGCGCAGCCACCGCCACAGAGACCGCCGAAGCCACCCCCACGGCTGACGTGCCCGAGGCAGCAGCCGCCCTGCCCGCCCCCGATCCTTTGAGCAGCCGCGAGGCCATTGCCAAGGCTGCGCGGCTGAGCAGCAGCCAGGTGGTGATGATCGAAAAGATCCAGAAACAGGCGGCCCCCGAGCTGGTGGCCGCTGTGAAGTCCGGCACCATCTCCATCAACGCCGCAGCCGCTGTGGCTACTCTGCCCGCCGAGGAACAGGTGGCAGCGGCCGTGGCCGGCAAGGACGAACTCAAGCAGGCGGCCAAACGCGTGCGCGAACTCAACAAGCGCAAGCCGCGCGAGGAGGCTCCGGCAGAAGGTAGCCCGGCAGACACCCCCACGGACTCCGCTCCAGCCAGCGACGAGTTGCACACACTGCGCATCCGTGTGGCGGAACTGACGGCGGAGAACACCGAGCTGCGCCGTCAAGTAGCGCAATTGCAGGCAGCGCTACCTGCAGACAGCACGCCGTTCTAAAACTATTTTTGAGTCAGGCGCCGGACATCAGCCGTTGGCGTTGCGCAGCGCGCTCAGCCGGTCGGCGATGAGGTCGAGATCCAGCCCATCTTCGCTGTGGGCCAGATAGGCCTCCAGGTCGGCCACCGCCTCGGCTGTGTTGCCACGCTCGGCGTGCGCCAGCCCCCGGTCGCGGCGCTCGCCCCAGGCCTCGGGCAACAACACGATCAACCGGTCCAGCACGGCGACCAGCCGTTGCCAGTCCTGCTGGGTGCGGTGCACCTCCTTGAGGTTGCGCAGCATGCGCGCAATGATGTCGCGCGGTGTGGCGGCCTGCAGATACAGGCCGAGCGGTACGTCGTAATCGTCCACCAGACCATTGCGGCGCTTGTAGGGCTCCAGCCGCTCGGCCAGCTCCTCGCGGCTGAGCGACTGGCCCGAGATCGGGTCCAGCACCACCTGGCCCTTGGGCAGCAGCACCTTGACCATGAAGTGCCCCGGGAACGCAATGCCCCGCGCATGCAAGCCCAGCCCCTGGGCCAACTCCATCCACAGCACAGCCAGGCTGATGGGAATGCCCCGGCGCGTGCGCAGCACGGCGTTGAGGTAGCTGTTCTCTGGGTCGTAGTAGTTGTTGATGTTGCCGCCAAAACCCAGGTCGGCAAAAAAGAACTGGTTGAGCGTGCGCAGCCGCTGCAGCGCGGGGGCATCGGCAGGCAGGCGGCGCTTGATGCGGGCCTGCAACTGGTCCACATCGCCCAGCAGTTGCTGCACGTCGAACTCGGGGTATTCATCCTGCGCGAGGCTGGCGGCGGCTTCGAGCAGCGGAAAGTGGTCGTCGCTCTGCACCAGCGATGCAAAGTACTCCAGCGAGGTGGGCACGGAAAGGCTCAAGGACATGGCAGCTTTGTACGGGGCCGTCGCCATGGCGTCAAGCCACAGAAGCGCGGGCTTTGCGGGGTATTTCGGGGTCCAGGCCTACCGCAGATATTCAGCGGCGCAGCAGCTGGCGCAGCTTCAGGCCGGCCGCCCACAGGGCGCCAAAGTACAGCACTGCCGCTGCAGCCATCATCGCGGCCAGCAGGCCGATGCGCTGCAGGCGCTGCGCCTTCATTTCCACCCAGTCGAAATGCTGGGCGCCCCACGCCAGCAGCACTGCCAGCAAGGCGCTGGCCGCCACCACCTGCAAGGCAAACCGCCCCCAGCCGGGCAAGGGCCGGTAGCTGCCGCGCCGCAGCAGCCCCACCAGCAGCCAGGTAGCATTGATGACCGCCCCCACGCCAATTGACAGCGTCAGCGCCGCATGCTGCAAATAGGGCACCAGCACAAAGTTCATCATCTGCGTGAGCACCAGCACCGCCACGGCAATCAGCATGGGCGTGCGCATGTCGTGCTTGGCAAAGTAGCCCGGCGCCAACACCTTGATGGCCACGATGCCCACAATGCCAACCCCGTAGCCCGCCAGGGCCAGCGTGGTCTGCTGCACGTCCCGGTCGGCAAAGGCGCCGTAGTGGTAGAGCACGGCCACCAGGGGCTTGGCAAACACCAGCAGCGCCACCATGCAGGGCACCGACAGCACCACCACCAGCCGCAGCCCCCAGTCGAGCATGGCCGAATAGCGTTCGTCATCCTGCTTGGCGCGGGCACTGGCCAGCTGCGGCATCAGCACCACGCCCAGCGCCACGCCCAGCAAGGCGGTGGGCAGCTCCATCAGGCGGTCGGCATAGGTGATCCAGCTCACGCTGCCAGTGGCCAGATGTGAGGCAATCTGCGTATTGATGAGCAGCGAAACCTGCGCCACGCTCACCCCCAGCAAGGCGGGCAGCATCAGGCGCGCCACCTTGCGGGTGGTCGGGTCCGCCCACGCCGCGCGGATGGCAGACCAGCGCACGCCAATGCGGGGCAGCAGCCCCAGGCGCAGCAGCGCAGGCACCTGGATGCCCAGTTGCAGCAGGCCGCCCAGCATCACACCCGCCGCCTGCGCATAGATGGGCTCGATGCCATGGCGCTTGAACAAGGGCGCGCCCAGCGTGATGGACAGGATGAGCGCAATGTTGAGCAGCACCGGCGATGCTGCAGGCACGGCAAACTTCTTCCAGGTGTTGAGAATGCCCCCCGCCAGCGCCACCAGCGACATGAAGCCGATGTAGGGGAACATCCAGCGGGTCATCGTGACTGCGGCGTCAAACCCCTGGGGCTGGAGCCCACTGGCCATGGCCCACACCATCCAGGGCGCACCCAGCACGCCCGCGATGCACAGCAGCACCAGCGTCCAGGCCAGCAAGGTGCCCACGTGGTCGATCAGCACCCGGGCGCCCTCGTCGCCGTCCTCGGCCCGGGTGGCAGCCAGCACCGGCACAAAAGCCTGGCTGAAAGCGCCCTCGCCCAGCACCCGGCGGAACAGGTTGGGAATGCGGAACGCCACATTGAAGGCGTCGGTCATGGCACTGACCCCGAACACGGAGGCCATGAGCAACTCGCGCACCAGCCCGGTGATGCGGGAGACGAGGGTCAAGAGGGAGACGGTGGAGGCGGCTTTGAACAGTGACACCGCGGGGAGTGTATTCCCCCTGCGCCGCTTCGCGCCTCGGTACAGCTGCCACAGGCCGCAGCTTTTTCAGACCGTCCAAGCCTGCACAGGCAGGCACGAAGCCGTGCCCCTCCGCCCTCAAGGGCGATGCACATGTTGCGCTGACAGAGCCAGACGCCACCGGTGCGCTGGCGATGGCGTTCCGCCGGTTCGGGCACAGATATGGATACAGGGGCTGCTCTGGGCTATAATCGCGGGCTTTGCTGGCATCATCCACAGACCCAAGGAACTAAACAATGGCATCCGCAAAACCCAAGAAGAAGAACCCGCGCCTGGCGTCGGGCCGCAAGCGCGTCCGTCAGGACGTCAAGATCAACGCTGCAAACACCTCGCTGCGTTCCAAATACCGTACCGCTGTCAAGAACGTCGAAAAGGCTGTTCTGGCTGGCGACAAGACCAAGGCGACCGAACTGTTCGCCAAGATGCAAGCCGTGGTGGACACCGTGGCTGACAAGGGCATCTTCCACAAGAACAAGGCTGCTCGCGACAAGAGCCGTCTGTCTGCCAAGGTGAAAGCCCTGGCAACGGCCGCCTGACCCACTTCAGGCAAACAGCCCGAACGGCACCTGCCGTTCGCCGTTTGTAACGGGTGCGCTGCCAGCAAAGAACGAACAAACCGCCTTCGGGCGGTTTTTTCGTTGGGGGTTCAGAACTGCACCAGGCAGCCTGAAGCGCATCAAAGGGTGGATGGGGAGTGCCCGCTGGCTGCCGGGCGGGCATGCCCCTGCGCAGCGACGCCTCGGGCCCGACGCGGCAGGCAGCGCCGGAAGCCAGGCCGTGGCCGGTCAGGGCTTGGCGGGAGGAGGCGGGTCGGGCAGCAGGCAGGCCTCGGCCACCTGCAGGTTGTTGTCGCGGGCGAAATTGATCACAAAGTCCCAGGCCATGGGCTCGTGCCCCTGCAGGTCGCGGTGTACGACTACACATTTGACGCCGTTGAGCGTGGTGGGAATGCACCAGGGCGAATAGCTCAGATGGCTGCCTGGCCGGGCTCCACCGGGTCGAAAGCTGCTCATCACCCCGGCCAGCCGCTCGGCCCAGTCGCTGGGACGAAAGGTTTTCCCGTCATGGGTGATGCCCTGGATGAAGACTTCTTTGGAGGAGGGGGAAACCATCGGGGATTGGAGTGGTAGTGAGGGCACAGACGCAGGATCACTGCATGTTGCACCGCAACGCGACATTCTAACTCTTATATAAGAGCTAGCTCCCTAATCCCTCCGGCGCGCTACACATAGGCACCCCAAAGAGGGTAAGGGCCCGGCATTGCAGTGATGCGCAATCGTCAACAGACCGAACCCCTGCGCCCCCTAGAATCGTGACTCGCTTTTTCGCCACCGTACCGTCTGGAGATTTCCGCATGACCGCTTCCATCCCGGCAGCTTCGCCCCACGTGATGAACACCTATGGCCGCGTACCGATCGCGCTGGCCCGCGGGCAAGGCAGCCGCGTGTGGGATGTGAATGGCAAGGAATACCTGGACGGGCTGGGCGGCATTGCCGTGAACACGCTGGGCCACAACCACGCCAAGCTGGTGCCTGCGCTGCAGGACCAGATCACCAAGCTGATCCACACCTCCAACTACTACCACTCGCCCCTTCAGGAGCAGCTGGCCGCCAAGCTGGTGGAGCTGTCGGGCATGCAGAACGTGTTCTTCTGCAACTCGGGCCTGGAGGCCAATGAGGCGGCCCTGAAGATTGCACGCAAGTTCGGCGTGGACAAGGGCATCGCCAAGCCCGAGATCGTGGTGTACGAAAAGGCCTTCCACGGCCGCTCGATTGCCACCATGTCAGCCACCGGCAACCCCAAGATCTACAGCGGCTTCGGCCCGCTGGTCGAGGGCTTCATCCGCGTGCCGCTCAACGACATTGAAGCCATCAAGAAGGCCACCGAAGGCAACCCCAACGTGGTGGCAGTGTTCTTCGAGACCATCCAGGGCGAAGGCGGCATCAACCCCATGCGCGTGGAATACCTGCAGCAGTTGCGCAAGCTGTGCGACGAGCGCGGCTGGCTGATGATGATCGACGAAGTGCAGTGCGGCATGGGCCGCACCGGCAAGTGGTTTGCCCACCAGTGGGCAGGCATCGTGCCCGACGTGATGCCCCTGGCCAAGGGCCTGGGCTCCGGTGTGCCGATTGGCGCGGTGGTGGCGGGCCCCAAGGCCGCCAATGTGCTGCAGCCCGGCAACCACGGCACCACCTTTGGCGGCAACCCGCTGGCCATGCGCGCCGGGGTCGAAACCATTCGCATCATGGAAGAAGACGGCCTGCTGCAAAATGCCACCACGGTGGGTGAGCACCTCAAGGCGGCACTGCAGCGCGAGCTGGGCAGCCTGCCCGGTGTGAAGGAGATCCGGGGCCAGGGCCTGATGCTGGGCATTGAGCTGAACAAGCCCTGCGGCGCACTGATTGGCCGCGCGGCCGAGGCAGGCCTGCTGCTGTCGGTCACGGCCGACAGCGTGATCCGCCTGGTGCCTCCGCTGATCCTCACCACCGCCGAAGCCGACGAAATCGTCGCCAAGCTGACCCCGCTGGTCAAAGCCATCCTGGCTGAATGAAGAATAGTCCCACTGCCATGACGACGCTGAAACATTACCTGCAGTTCACCGACCTCACCGCCGACGAGTACGCCTACCTGTTCGAGCGTGCCGCGCTCATCAAGAAGAAGTTCAAGGCCTACGAAAAGCACCACCCGCTGGTGGACCGCACGCTGGCCATGATCTTTGAGAAGGCCAGCACCCGCACGCGCGTGAGCTTTGAGGCGGGCATGTACCAGCTCGGCGGCAGTGTGGTGCACCTGACCACGGGCGACAGCCAGCTGGGCCGCGCCGAGCCCATCGAGGACAGCGCCAAGGTCATCAGCCGCATGACCGACCTGGTGATGATCCGCACCTACGAGCAAAGCAAGATCGAGCGTTTTGCCGCCAACTCGCGCGTGCCCGTGATCAACGGCCTGACCAACGAATACCACCCCTGCCAGATCCTGGCGGACATCTTCACCTACATCGAGCACCGGGGCTCCATCCAAGGCAAGACGGTGGCCTGGGTGGGCGACGGCAACAACATGGCCAACACCTGGCTGCAGGCGGCGTCGCTGCTGGGCTTCAAGGTGCATGTGAGCACCCCACGCGGCTACGAAGTGGACGAAAAATTGGCCGCTGGCGCCCATGGAATCAGCGCGGGCAGCTATCAATTCTTTAGCAACCCCATGGAAGCCTGCCGGGGCGCCGATCTGGTCACTACCGATGTGTGGACCAGCATGGGTTACGAAGCCGAGAACGAGGCGCGCAAGAAGGCCTTTGCCGACTGGTGCGTGGACACCGAAATGATGGCTGCGGCCCAGCCTGACGCCCTCTTCATGCACTGCCTGCCCGCACACCGGGGCGAGGAGGTTGAGGCCGACGTGATCGACGGGCCGCAGTCGGTGGTATGGGATGAGGCGGAGAACCGCATGCATGTACAAAAAGCACTGATGGAATATCTGCTCTTGGGCAAACTGGCCTGACAGCCCCATGCCCTGGCGCCGCCAGCCCGCCCACAGCGCCGAATTGCTGGCGCACTGGCAGGCCCTGGGCCAAGCACTGGGGCGCGACACACCCGCCTGGCGCGCCGAGGGCCGGCGCCTGCTGCGCAGCTGGGCCCGCTGGCCCCGCGCCTACCACGACACCACCCACCTGCGGGCCTGCCTGCGGCAACTGCAGGCGGTGCAGGACCACCAGCCTGGCGCGCTCCACAACCCCTATGCCGTGGCCCTCGCCCTGTGGTACCACGACGCCATCTACTGGCCGTGGAGAGCACGCAACGAAGAGCACAGCGCCAATTGGGCGCGCCAGTTTCTGCTGAGCCAAGGGCTGCCCACCGCGCTGGCCGAGACCGTGCACCAGCATGTGATGGACACCCGCCACACCCCAGGCCCGCTCACCGGCGATGCGTTATGGGTGGTGGACATCGACTTGGCCATACTGGGCCAGAACGACGCGGTGTACCGCCAGTTCGAACGCAACGTGCGGCGTGAATACTTCTTTGTGCGCTGGCCGCGTTATGTGGCGAGGCGCAGCGCCGTGCTGCAGGGGTTTCTGGACCGCCCGCACATCTACGGCACGGACTACTTTGCGCAACGCTACGAGGCTCAGGCGCGCGTCAACCTGCAAAAGGCGCTGAGCGCGCTGGGCCAAGGCCAGCTGTACCTGTAGACAATCTGAGTTAAAACGGCTTGTAGCGCCAGTGAATCATGCGCTAGCAGCTATATAAAATATAGCAACTACTGAGAAGCAGACCCGCGACGGACGGGCATGGCCACGGGCTTTTCAGCGGCCGCCGCGGACGGCGCCGCGCAACTGCCGCAGCTGCTGCACCCACCATCGCCTCCCCCACAGCCCGGCGACTGGACGAGCCCCGGGTGGACCTTGCCCAACCCCCGGCGCCAGCGCCCGGGCAGATACCGCCAGAGCACATAGAGCGCTGCGGCAAGGACGATCAGACCGACGACGAGTTGCTGGACCATCACAACGTTTCCCTTCAGCCGCCGCCCAGCGCCAGCGCCACGCGGTAGGTCACAAAGCTGGCCGCATACGCCATGGCAAACAGGTACCCCACCATGAGCAGCGGGTAGCGCCAGCCGTTGGTCTCGCGCCGCACGGCGGCGATGGTGGAGATGCACTGGGGCGCAAACACATACCAGGCCATCAGCGACAGCGCAGTGGCCAGCGACCACGAGCCCGCAATCAACGACCCCAGCTGGCTGGCCACCTCGTCGCCCGTGGCGGACAGCGCGTACACCGTGCCCAATGCGCTCACCGCCACCTCGCGGGCCGCCATGCCGGGCACCAGCGCAATGGCAATCTGCCAGTTGAAGCCAATGGGCGCGACGATGACCTCGAGCAGGCGGCCCAGCTGGCCGGCCAGGCTGTAGGTGATGGCAGGCTGTGTGGCGCCTTCCGGCGCACCGGGGTAGGTGGACAGGAACCACAACAACACCGTGACGGCCAGGATGATGCCGCCCACCCTCTTGATGAAAATCACCGCCCGCTCGTACAGGCCGTAGGCCAGGCCCCGCACGCTGGGCCAGCGGTACGCGGGCAGCTCCATCATCAGCGGCGTGGCCCGTGTATCGCTGCGGGCCAGCTTGGCCACCGCCGCCACGGCCATGGCGCTGACGATGCCCGCCACATACAGGGCGAACAGCACCACGCCCTGCAGGTTGAACACCCCCGCCACCGTACGCTCGGGAATGAAGGCTGCAATCAGCAGCGCATACACCGGCAGGCGCGCCGAGCAGGTCATGAGCGGCGCGATCATGATGGTCACCAGCCGGTCGCGCCAGTGGGTGATGGAGCGCGTGGCCATCACGCCCGGCACGGCACACGCAAAGCTCGACAGCAGCGGGATGAACGAGCGGCCCGACAGGCCCACCGTGCCCATCACGCGGTCCAGCAAGAACGCCGCGCGCGGCAGGTAGCCCGAGTCCTCCAGCGCCAGGATGAACAGGAACAGGAACAGGATCTGCGGCAAAAACACCAGCACCCCGCCCGCACCCGCCAGCACCCCGTCGGTCAGCAGGCTGCGCAAGGGGCCGTCGGCCATGTGGCTGTTGACCAGGGCTGCCAGCCAGCCCACGCCATCTTCAATCCATGACTTGGGCAGCTCGGCCCAGCTGAACACCGCCTGGAACATCAGGAACAGCGTGGCGGCCAGGATCAGCAGGCCCCACACCGGGTGCAGCACCACCGCATCGATGCGGTCGTCAGTCCGCAGGCTGACCACCGGCACGCGCACAGCCCGGTCCAGAATGCGCCGCACTTCCTGGTGCGTGCGGATCACGTCGTTCTGCGCCTCCAGGTCGCTCGCATCCAGGCGCGCCGCCGCATCGGGCGCCACCACCGGGCGCTGCAGCTGCTGCAGGTTGGCGCCATCCAGCCACTGCACCAGCTCCTGGGCGCCGTTGCCGCGCACGCCCACGGTGGCCAGCACAGGCATGCCCAGCTCGCGCGACAACGCCTCGCGGTCAATGGCGATGCCCTGGCGCTCGGCCACGTCCATCATGTTGAGTACCAGCACCATGGGCAGGCCCAGGGCGCGTGCCTCCAGCACCAGGCGCAGGTTCAGGGGCAGGTGGGTGGCGTCGGTCACACACACCAGCACATCGGGCACAGGCTCGCCCGCGCGGCGCCCGCGCACGATGTCGCGGGTGATGGCCTCGTCCACGCTGTGTGCATGCAGGCTGTAGGCGCCCGGCAGGTCCAGCACGCGCACGCGGCGGCCGGCGGCGGTCTGCAGCAGGCCTTCCTTGCGCTCCACCGTCACGCCCGCGTAGTTGGCCACCTTCTGGCGTGCGCCGGTGAGCAGGTTGAACAGCGCGGTCTTGCCGCAGTTGGGGTTGCCCAGCAGCGCCACGCGCAGGGGCGCATCGGCGGCGGTGGGCTGCACAGTAGCCTGGGCGTTCATGCCAGCTCCTTGGCAGACAGGCTGGTGTCATCCAGCGGCTGCACCTGCACCATGGAGGCCTCCTGGCGACGCAGCGCAAACGTGGCCTGCCCCACCCGCACCGCGATGGGATCGCCCCCCCAGCCGCCGCGTGCGACCACCTGCACGGTTTCACCGGGCAGGAAGCCAATCTCCAGCAAGCGCAGCAGCATGCTGTGCTCTTGCGCGTCCTGTGCGGGCAACAGGCCCGTGACCCGGCCCGAGGCACGGCGCGGCAATTGGTCCAGCCGCGAGGACAGGTTCTGCTGCGTAGGAAGATGCAACCGCGCCGCAGCGCCATCGTCCATGGTTTTCATGGTGACTGGCCTCGATACAAATAATAGTGATTCTCATTCTACCAATATCTGCATCGTGCTGGTTGCCGTCCCACTCTCTCCTTGACGCAACGCAAGCCGCAGCCCCGCTGCCCTGCCCGGGTGGTCAGTCACATCGCTCAAACCGCTTGCACTCCGCAGTAGCCCGGATGGATGTGAGCGTGTTTTCGCCGTCGATGTGCCGGGCAGTGAACTGCACCCAGGCCCCCTGCGGAATGCCGCGCATCAGGGCGGGGTTGACCACCCGGAAGGTCTGTGTGGTGAACGGTAGCTTGGCGCGGGGCAGCAGCTTCAGCCGCACATGCGTGGTGTGGCCGCCCGCATCCGCCTCCACAGACACCAGCCGCGCCCGGGTGTAGACCGGCGGCGCCGCAGGCGCTGCATCTTCTGCGGCGACCGAGGCCGCACTCGCAGGGGCCACCGGCTGAGCACCTGTCGCACCAAACACTGCGGCCAGGGCCATCGCGGCGACCAGACCGCCGCCGCGCAACCCCCTGCGTACTACCAACGAAGCGGCAGCCTGCCCCATCAGAACGCCCATGCACCCAGCTGGTAGTAGTCAAAACCGCTGGTCCGCCCACCCAGGCATTGGGCGAGGAAGTCCTCGGTCTTGCGGTACATGGTGAGGTTGTTGGGCCAGCGCTGGTTGCCATGGCCATCCCCGGTGAAGGTGACGTAATCCACCGGCTTGCCCGCCTTGCGCAAGGCCGCCACCATCCATTCGGACTGCTCCAGCTTCACGCGCGGGTCGTTCACGCCGTGCATGATGAGGATGGGCTTTTGCGCATGCTCCGCCCGGTACAGGGGGGACTTCGCGTCCATGCGCGCGCGGTCTTCCGGCACGGCCGGGTTGCCCACATAGCGGTGCCACCAGGGCAGGCCCAGCTCCCAATAGGGCGGAGCAGCTTCCAGCAGGCGTGCGATGTCCGTCACGCCCACCACATCCACGGCGCAGGCAAAGACTTCGGGCGTGAAGGTGGCACCCACCAGGGCCGAATAGCCGCCGTAGCTGGCGCCATAGATTGCCACGCGCTGCGGGTCGGCCACGCCGCGCTCCACCGCCCAGCGCACGCCGTCCACCAGGTCGTCGTGCATGCGGCCCGCGAGCTCGCCCCGGGCCTTTTCCATGTGGTTGCGGCCATAGCCGCTGGAGCCCCGGTAGTTGACCTGCAGCACCGCATAGCCCCGGTTGGCCAGAAACTGCTGCATGGCGCGGCTGGTGGCGCCATCGCCCCAGCGGTCACGCGCCCAGGGGCCGCCGTGCACCAGCAGCACGGTGGGCAAACGTTGCGGCGCCGCCCCCACGGGCAGCGTGAGGTAGCCGTGGATGGTGAGACCATCGCGCGCGGTGTAGGTGATGGGCGCGGTGGGGGCCAGGTCCTTGGCAATCAGGCTCAGCCGGTTCTCGCCCAGAAAGCGGGGTTCGTGCCCATCGCGCAGCAGGTAGTTGCGGGTGCCACGGTCGGTGGCCACCGCCACCGTGAGCACCTTGTCCGTCTGGTCCAGGCTGGTCACCAGCACCTCTGCGGGCTTGTCACCGGCCAGCGCGGACAGCCGGGCATCCAGCGCGGGGTCGAACACCTTGCGCGCCGGGTATCCCGGCATGAAGTGCACCAGCAGCGGCTCGCGGGTGCGGCGGCTCAGCGTCACGCTGTCCAGGTCCACGTCGGGCGAGGCAAACCGCTCTTCCTCGGAGCCCGTGGTCAGGTCCAGCCGCACCAGCGCCAGCTTGTCGCGCCCCCGGTTCGACAAGGCCCAGGCCTTGCGCCCCTCATCGTGCAGGCCAAAGATGTTCAGCGTGTCCCACCGGCTGCGCTCTGCCACCGTCACCCAGCTGCCCGGCTCGGCGCCAGGTCGCTCCAGCAGCACCTGGTCGCCCTGGATCTGTGCCCGGGCGCGCAGCTGGCCCGTGGTGTCCACGCCCCACCAGCCCACGTTGCCGGGGTTGGTGGCCATCAGCACCGGCGGCCCGCCCGCAGGGTTCACGCGGTACAGGTCAAACACCTTTTTGTCGCGCTGGTTGGAGGTGACGATGAAGTCGGACGAAGCATCCACCGCCTCTGCAAAATGCGCCACCGAACGCGGTGCAGGCATCAGCTCGCGCAAGTCGGTCCCGGGGCCCTCGACCGAGCCCGCATAGATGCGGGTGTTTTCATCGCCCGTGGGGTCGGCCGTGATGCCGAGCCAGCGGCTGTCGGCACTGAAGCGGATGGCGCGCGCGCGGATGCGAAACGCCTTGGCGTCGCCCCCATCGATGGACTGCACCCAGATTGCGGGCACCACGCCGTCGGTGCCAAACCAGGCGATGCGCTTTCCATCCGGCGACACGCGATAACCCCCAGTGGACTGCCGGCTGGCCACAAAGTCGCGCACGGGCACCAGGTCGGGCAATTGCGCTCCAGCCAGCGAAGGGTGCGTAGGCCCGGAGGCACAGCCCACCAAGGCCAGTGCAGCAGCAAGCGCTGCGCTGCCCCACCATCGCCGCACCATCGCCTGTTTGGTTGTCGATGCCATCGTTCCCCCCCATGTGTTGAGCCATTGAATGCGCCCATTGTGCAAAGTCCCGCCTTAAGGCCAGCCAAAGGTGGCGGCTGCGGCACTGCGCAACGGCCATCACTCCCGCCACAATCGCCCCATGCACATCCTGCTCATCGAAGACGACCTGGATCTGGGCCGCGCGCTGCAGTCCGCGCTGAAGGTGGAGGGGCTGACCAGTGAGTGGCTGCGCCGCGCTGTGGACGCCCCAGCCACCGTCGATGCCACCACCGTCGACTGTGTGCTGCTGGACCTCACACTGCCCGACGGCAGTGGCTTTGACCTGCTGGCGCGCTGGCGGAACCAGAGCGGGCACAGCGGGCAGGTACCCGTCATCGTGATCACGGCGCGCTCGGCCGTGGAGGACCGGCTGGCGGGCCTGGACGGCGGGGCGGACGACTTTGTGATCAAGCCCTTTGCCACGGCCGAACTGATGTCGCGCATCCGCGCCGTGCTGCGCCGCAGCGCGCGCCAGGCCAGCGAGCGCTGGGTGCTGGGCGAGCTGGTGATCGAGCCCCGGCGTCATGCCGTGCAGCGCGCCGGGCTTCCGCTGGAGCTGTCGCCGCGGGAGTTTCAGCTGCTGCTGGAGCTGGCGCGCGAGCCCGGCGTGGTGGTGTCCAAAAGCGTGTTGTCGCAGCGGCTGGACCCGCTGGGCGAGCCCATGGACTTTGCCGCCATCGAAGTGCATGTGTCCAACCTGCGGCACAAGATCGGGGCAGAGCTGATCCGAACCGTGCGTGGCGTGGGCTACCTGTTGCAAGCATGACCACGATGAAGCACGCGTTGCGCAGCGCATGGGCCTGGCTGGCCGAACCCACGCTGATGCGCCGCAGCGTGGCCTCGGTGCTGGTGGCGTTTGTGGTGGTGTGGGCGGTGCTGCTGGGCTACAACTTCGTCAACTACAAACACACCATCACCCGGGACCCGGGCCTGATGAAGTACGGCGACGCGGTGTTGGACTCGCTGGCCCAGGTTACCGATCCTGCACACGCCGCCGCGGCTGTGGCGGCCACCGACCACTGGACCAACGTCCGCCGCCGCCAGATCGGGCTGCTGCCCGGGGTGCAGATGCACGAGCTGCTCGATGCGGCATCGGGCCAGCGTGTGTTTGCCTCGCCGGGGCTGCAGAATGTGGCCTTGCCGCCCGCCACGCCCCGCGCAGAGCCATTCATAGAGGAAGCCGCCCTGCAGGGCCGGTCGTTCCGCATCTACACCGGTCGCAATGCGCGCTGGGTACTGCGGGTGTTCGAGACCAAGCGCACGGACTCCAACTTCCTGCAGTCCAACGGCCGCGCCCTGCTGCCCTACCTGCTGCTGGCGTCGCCCTTTGTGCTGCTGGCAGTGTGGCTGTCGGTACGCCATGGCCTGCGGCCGCTGCAGCAACTGGCCAGCCGCATTGCGCAGCGCGGGCAGGACGACCTGCAATCGGTGGGTTTCAACGCCCGTCATCGCGAACTGAAGCCGCTGGAGCAATCGCTGGACCACCTCTTCGCCCAGCTGCGGCAAAAGGTCGACCGCGAGCGCGCCTTTGTGCAAGACGCGGCGCACGAGATCCGCACACCGCTGGCCGTGATCACCGCCCAGGCCCACGTGATGGCCCGCTCGCCCAGCGAAGAAGAACGCACGCAGGCCCAGGCCCATCTGGAACAGGCCATCGCCCGCACCTCGCACCTGGCGCAGCAACTGCTGGACCTGGCCGCGCTGGACGACGCGCAGCGCCCCGCACCGCGCGACCTGGACGTGGCGCAATGGCTGCGCGGCGCGCTGGCGCAGGCTGCGCCGCAGGCCATCGCGCGGCAGATCGAGCTGTCGCTGGACGCGCCCGACACGATGCCCGCGCGGCTCGACCAGCCTGCGTTCGAATCCATCGCCCACAACCTCATCGACAACGCACTGCGCTACACGCCCGATGGCGGCAACGTGGCGGTGACGCTGCGGCGCAGGGGTGCGGCGCTGCAACTGTCGGTGCAGGACGACGGGCCCGGCATCCCGGCCACAGAGCAGCAGCGGGTGTTCGAGCGCTTCTACCGAGGCACGGACCATGCCGCCAACGGCTCAGGTCTGGGCCTGGCCATCGTGCGGCAGGCGGTGCTGCGCATGGGCGGACAGGTGCAGATGGGCGCGGGCCTGAACGGTCGGGGCGTGGGCTTTTTCGTTAGCATTGCCCTCCCGCACAGCGCCTGACGGCCCCGTCGCAGGCCCTACGCCCATCCCCGCCCGTCCCGCATGTCCGAAGCCACTACCACCGCCGATTCCACCCACCCGTGCCTGAGCTGCGGCGCCTGCTGCGCCAGCTTTCGCGTGGACTTTGCCGTGTACGAGATGCAGGCCATGGGCGGCACGGTGCCCGACGGTCTGGCCCTGGATGTGAACGGCAGCACCTGCCGCATGCGGGGCACGGAGCAGGTGCCCATCCGCTGCGCCGCGCTCACCGGCCAGGTGGGCCAGCAGGTGGCCTGCAGCATCTACGAACTGCGCCCCGCGCCCTGCCGCGAGTTCTCGGCGGGCGACTACGCCTGCCACAAGGCGCGTGCGCGGCACGGGCTTGCGCCGCTGGCGGAAGGCGCCATCTTGTGAGGTGACACGCTCCAGCAGCCGGGCTACTGCCGCATCAAAATAGTTTAGGCTTCAACAAAAAATCTGAGCGATGTTGGAAATAACCGACACCACGGGTTTTTCGGGACATGCAAACTTTGTCCCATGTCAACGCCTTCCTCCCCCACCGCCCGCCGGCTCTGGGACATCTCGCCGCCCGTGCATGCGGGTAGCCCCGTATTCCCCGGCGACACGGCCTATAGCCAGCAGTGGTGCGCCACCATCGGCCCGGGCTGCCCGGTCAACGTGAGCGCGATCACCATGTCGCCCCACGTCGGCGCGCACGCCGATGCGCCGCTGCACTATGACGCGCAGGGCGCCACCATCGGTGACGTGTCGCTCGACGCCTTTCTGGGCCCCTGCCGCGTGATCCACGCCATCGGCTGCGGCCCGCTCGTCACCTGGGAACACATTGCCCACGCGGTAAACAGCCCCCTGCCCCAGCGCGTGCTGGTGCGCACCTATGAACACATGCCCGTGGACCGCTGGGACGGCCAGCTGGCCGCCTATGCGCCCGGCACCATCGAGCGCCTGGCCGACCTGGGCGTGCTGCTGGTGGGCATCGACACCGCCAGCATCGACCCGGCCGACAGCAAGACACTGGAGAGCCACCAGGTCATCCGCCGCCGGGGCCTGCGCGTGCTCGAAAACCTGGTGCTCGACGCCGTGCCCGAGGGCGACTACGAACTCATCGCCCTGCCGCTCAAGCTGACCACCGCCGACGCGTCGCCTGTGCGCGCCGTGCTGCGGGCACTGGAATAGCGCAACACACAGAATTTCAAGCATTTTTGGCTGGAAGCGCTAGTGCAACATGCGCAAACAGCTATCAATAACATAGCAACCATCTCCCGAACTCCCATGTCCATCACCCTGCAAGACTGCCGCACCCGCGACGCCCAAGACCCGCTGCGCGCCCTGCGCGACCACTTTGCCCTGCCACCCGGCGTGATCTACCTCGACGGCAATTCGCTGGGCGTGGCCCCCAAGGCCGCTGCCGCGCGCGTGGCCGATGTGGTCACCCGCGAATGGGGCACAGACCTCATCAAATCGTGGAACACCGCCAGCTGGTTTGACCTGCCCCAGCGCCTGGGCAACCAGCTCTCCCCGCTGATCGGCGCGGGCCAGGACGAAGTGGTGTGCACCGACAGCACCTCCATCAACCTCTACAAGGTGCTGAGCGCGGCCCTCAACATCGCCCGCGAAGACAGCCCCGCGCGCAAGCGCATCGTGAGCGAGCGCAGCAACTTCCCCACCGACCTCTACATTGCCGAAGGCCTGTGCAAGGAACGCGGGCTGGAGCTAGTGTTGGTGGAGCCTGAAGAGATCAACGCATCGCTCACCAGCGACGTGGCTGTGCTGATGCTCACGCACGTGAACTACCGGACCGGCGCCATGCACGACATGGCCGCCATCACCGCCGCCGCGCACGCCCAGGGCATTTTGTGCGTTTGGGACCTGGCGCACAGTGCGGGCGCGGTGCCGGTCGACCTCAACGGCGCAGGCGCGGATTTCTCGATTGGCTGCGGCTACAAGTATTTGAACGGCGGCCCTGGCGCCCCGGCGTTTGTGTGGGTGCACCCGCGCCATGCCAGCCGCTTCTGGCAACCGCTGTCCGGCTGGTGGGGCCACGCCGCACCGTTTGCCTTCACCCCTGATTACCATCCCGCGCCGGGCATCACGAGCTACCTGTGTGGCACGCAGCCCATCATCAGTTTGTCGGCCCTGCAATGCGGTCTGGATGTGTTCACCGCCGCACAAAGCCTGGGCGGCATGGCCGCGCTGCGCGCCAAGTCGCTGGCGCTCACTGACCTGTTCATAAAGCTGGTGGAAGAGCGCTGCGCAGGCCACGGACTGGGCCTGGCCACGCCGCGTGAGCATGCCCAGCGCGGCTCGCAGGTGTGCCTGACGCGCGACGAAGGCGCGGGCGTGAACGGCCAGGGCAGCGGGGCCTACGCCATCGTGCAGGCGCTGATTGCGCGCGGCGTGATTGGCGACTTCCGCAAGGGCGATGGCGGCACGGGCCGCCACAAGGACATCCTGCGGTTTGGCTTCACGCCGCTGTACCTGGGCTTTGAAGACGTGTGGAACGCTGTGGAGCACCTGCGCCAGGTGCTGGAGAGCGGCGAGTGGCAGAAGGCCGAGTTCAATCAGACGCACGCCGTCACCTGATCAGAAAGGCAAACCACCATGTGCCCTTTCTCGCAAACCCCTGCGGGTGACAACAACCCGGCATCCGCCGCCCTGCCCGAATCCATAGTGCACGAGGAGCGCGCCCAGCTCGACTTCAGCAAGTCGATGAGCTACGGCGACTACCTGCAGCTCGACGCCATCCTTACCGCACAAAAGCCGCTGTCGCCCGCGCACGACGAGATGCTGTTCATCGTGCAGCACCAGACCAGCGAGCTGTGGATGAAGCTCATGCTGCACGAGCTGCGCGCGGCCATAGGCCACATTGCGCGCGACGAGCTGCCGCCCGCCTTCAAGATGCTGGCGCGTGTCAGCAAGATCATGGAGCAGCTGGTGCACGCCTGGGACGTGCTGGCCACCATGACACCGCCCGAGTACAGCGCCATGCGGCCGTACCTGGGCCAGTCCAGCGGCTTCCAGAGTTACCAGTACCGCTGCATTGAATTTTCGATGGGCAACAAGAACCCCGCCATGCTCAAGCCCCACGAGCACCGCGCCGACCTGCTGGCCCTGGTGCAGGCGGCGTACGAGGCGCCGTCGCTGTACGACGAGGCCCTGCGGCTGCTGGCGCGGCGTGGCCTGGCCGTGCCCGCCAGCCACACCGAGCGCGACTGGACACAGCCCTATGTGGAAAACGATGCGGTGGAGCAGGCCTGGCTCACCGTGTACCGCAACCCCGAAAAGCATTGGGACCTGTACCAGCTGGGCGAGGAGTTGACCGACCTGGAAGACGCGTTCCGCCTCTGGCGCTTCCGCCACGTGACCACGGTGGAGCGCGTGATCGGATTCAAGCGCGGCACGGGCGGCACGGGCGGAGTGAGCTACCTGCGCAAGATGCTGGACGTGGTGCTGTTCCCGGAGATCTGGAAGCTGCGCACCGATCTGTGAGCAATTCAAGCTGCCCCAAAAAAACAGGCCTGTTCACCACCCTGGTGAACAGGCCTTCTAACTGCCGCCTGCGCCCAACGATAAAGCGCTGGCAGCTATCGTTTTTATAGTTCTCTCCCTGATTCGCAATCGGCGGCGTTTCAGTCCCCGGCCCTGGTGAACACCTGCCCGCCCGAGAGCTGGTAGGCCACGTTGTCCACCTGCAAGCTGCGCTCGTTGGCAATGTCAAAGCGGCTGTACAGCCCGGGCGTGTCGCCGTTCAAGATGGCGGTAGACACCACCATGGAGCGCTGGGCCAGCGCGCCGGTGGTGGTGTTCACCTCCAGCCGCAGGGCGCCCTGGTAGCCCCGCACGGGTGGTGGCGTGCCTACGCCCGTGGGCGCTTGGTAAACGCGTGCAGGGAACGCTATGCGCACCTTGCCCTCCACCGCCTGCAGGTTGAGCACGGGGCGGGTGCTGTCGAGTGTGGTGATGCTGCCCCGGCCGCCCACCGTCTGCGTGGCCAGCCGCTTGCCTTGCGCGGCATTGCGCACGTCAAACACCGCGAGCTGAATGCCATCGGCCACGCCGCCCAAGGCGCTGTCCTTGCCCACCCCCAGCAGCAGTCCGTTCGGCAGCGGCACCAGGTGGTCGGCATGGCCGCCCGCAGCCAGCTCGCCTGCCACCGTAGGGTTCGCAGGGTTGGCAACGTCCAGCACCCACACGGGTTCGGTGTTGGTAAAGGGTGTGGCATAGGCCCGGGCGCCTGCAAAGAACAGGTTGTCAATCTGCTGGTCGCCCCGCGCCGTGCGCAGCCGAATGGGCAGCTTGGCCTGCGGGCCCAGATAGCTGTCCCGACCGCTGTCGCGCAGCACGGTCAGCAGCGCGGGGGAGGCCTGCTGGGCCTGGATGGTCACCGGCTGCATGCCGCTCTGGCCCGTCTTGCCGGTGAAGGTCAGCACGCGCAGATCGTTCTGGTACTCGTTCAGGCGCGATGGCAGGCGGCGCAGGTCCCAGCCCAGGTGGCCGTCCACGCTGCCCGATGCGTCGTAGTCCACCTGCGCGCCCCGGAAGCTGAACTTGTGGATGTCGGTGCGGCTGTCGGCGGGGAACACAGCGTTGGCAACGTCACCGCCATAGCGGTACTGCCGCGAGCTGGCGACATACACGCTGCGCGCGCCCAGGTGCACCGCTTCGCTGCCGCCCGCAAAGCAGCGGCTGGCGCGCGCCAGACTGGACGAGGTGAGGTCGATGGCCGTGATGGACGTGAGCTGCAGCGACAGCGAGGCATTGCCCGTCTGCACCAGGCAGTCTGCCTCGTTGACCAGCGGCTGCGGCTGGCCGCCATCCACGCGCAGGGTGGGGATCAGCGCGGCGGTGTTGAGGTCCTTAAGTGCCGCGTCCACCGCCGATGCCGTGGCCCCTGCCGGCACGGTGAAGCGCGTAAGGTCGGGCGACCAGGTGGTGATCAGGTACAGCATGTTGCCAATCAGGCGGCTGCCGACCAGCAGGCCATCGATGCGCATCTGCTTGAGCTGCGCGGGCGCCATGTCCTTGTGGATGGCAAACAGGTCCAGCGACAGCGTGCGGCTGTACTCCGGCAACACGGTGATGCTGGCGTCGGCCGCAGCCACCACGGGCTGGCGGTCGGCATACGGGTCTTGCTGCGACAGCACGGCAGCGCGCGTACCACCGCCCGCCACATAAAAGCCCTGGGGGATGTACTTGGCGTCCAGCGTGGCGCTGCCCACGCCGGTCAGGCTGCCATCGGCCGCGCGGGCCATGGCGGCCAGGCGCGGCGGCTCGCGGCCAGTGTCGGTGGCATAGGCGCGGTGCAGGCCGTACACCATGTTGCCCTCGGCCTTGATGAGGCCGTCTTCCTCCACCACCGTACCCGCCAGTGGCGCGCCGGTGTGGGTGACCACGCTGCCCGCGCTGCTCAAGCCCCCCACGGTGGGCACGGTGATGGCCGTACCCGGATAGCCCAGCGCCACCCGCTGCGCAATCTTGGCCTTGAAGTAGGCCACCAGATCGCCGGAGCGCGCCACCTGCAGCCGCGCCTCGTTGGGGGTCTGCGGATTGCCGCCCTCCCCGCCACCGCAGCCCGCCACGAATGCAGCGGTGGCCACGGCCAGCCATGCGGGCGACGCATGGGATATGCCCGCCAGTGTGTTCATCAACCCTCGGTTCTTCATGTGATTGTTCTCCCTGTGAATGCGTATACCCACGGCGCGGCGTCGGCTTCGGCCCACACCACACCGGAGATAAGTGGGATAATATCCCACATAATTTCAAACCGTCAACCAGATGACAATCACAGCCTGACCCTGACACCCGCCGCGCCTCGGCCTTCTTTCATGCCCTCCCGCTCCGCCATCGTTCTGGCCTCTGCCCTGCACGTGCTGCGCCCTCTGGCGCGCCTGCTGCTGCGCAATGGCGTGGCCTACCCCGCGTTTGCCGCGGCCATGAAGAAGGTGTTTCTGGACGCTGCGCACGACGAGCTGCAGCGCACAGGCAAGAAGACGACCGACAGCGCGGTGAGCCTGATGTCGGGCGTGCACCGGCGCGATGTGCGCAACCTCGGCCGTCTGGCCGAGCCCGCTGCTGAGGAAGAAGCGGGCGAAACCCCGTTGAACATGGCCAGCCAGGTGGCCGCGCGCTGGCTGAGCCAGACGGATTGCCTGGACGACGAGGGCCAGCCCCGCCCCCTGCCCCGCAGCGGCGAGCCTCCGCACTTCGATGGCCTGGTGGCCAGCATCAGCAGCGATGTGCGGCCCCGCGCGGTGCTCGACGAACTGGTCCGCCTGGGCATGGCCGAGGAAGGTGAGGATGGACTCATCCGCCTGCTGGCCGCCGGCTTTGTGCCGCGCCAGGGCTTTGCCGAGATGGCACAGCTGATGCAGGACAACCTGCACGACCATTTGGCGGCGGCCAGTCTCAACCTGGAGGGCGAGCACAACTACCTGGAGCAGGCCGTGTTTGTGGACCAGCTCAGCGAAGAATCAGCCCGCCGCCTGCACGTCGTGGCCGCCAAGGCCTGGCGCCAGGCCTTCAAGACCGTGATGACCGAGGCCCAGGCCCGCTACGACCACGACCAGCAAAACACCCCGCCCGGCGAGCGCAACCGGCGCGCCCGCTTTGGCAGCTACTTCTATGCCGCAGACCAAGATGAACGTCCTTCCTGAACTCTGGGCCCGGATGGCCCTGCTCACGGCCCGACGGCTGGTGGCTGTCACCACCCTGCTGGTGCTGGCCGCCTGCGGTCCCGGCACCGGTGGCACGGGCACCGGCCCGATCAACGGCGCGGTTTATTTTTCGGGCGCGGGCTTCACAGTGGGAGCCCCCTGCGCTCTGCATTGCGGTGGCACGGACCTGCTGTTGGAAAACGAGCGGGTGGAACTCAACATCACCTGCCAGCGCTTTGTGTTCACCGGCCCGTGGGAGATCGATGCACAGGGCCTGGCACTCCTGAAGGGCACCCTGGAAACCACGGAATTTCCCAACGGGGGCGAAGCCCAAACCCGCACTGTGGCTGCCGAGATGCAACTGCAGTTCAGCGACACCCGCGTCGACAGCAGCCGCGAGGTGGTCGTTACCGTGCGGGACGCACAGGGCAACCTGCTGGTCGCCCCCCGCACGCTGGAGCAGCGCCCTGCTTCTGCAGCAGCCGCCCCCGGGTCCTGCACGCCCGAGGCGCGCTGAAACGACACAGGGCCTGTGCAGACAGGCTGCACAGGCCCTGAAAAAACCGGAATCCGAACCAGCCCCGAACAGGCCGGTGACAAAGAGGGGTGAGGTTACTGGACGCCCGCCACCATCATGCCTCGGTTGCTGCGGCACCAGATCGGTGCCAGGTGCCCAATCTGGATTGTCAGCTCATTGCCCTTGCCCAGCACCGTGGTGGGGCCGTTGCTGTAGGCGTAGCCGCTGTCGGCAGCCTGCTTGGGCAGCTCCACCGTCCAGCCGCTGCGGCGCATCACGCTGCGGCCTTGCTCGGGGTAGAACTGCATCTCCACTTTTTCACCGTTGCCGCAGGCGTATTGCATGCTGCTGCCATCGGTCGGTGCGCTGAACGCCTGCATCGCGGGGGGCTGGCTTGCGCAGCCCGACAACAAGAGGGTAGCCAACGCACCCGAACCCAGCAAAACCATCGTCTTCATCGGTCACTCCTGACATCGCGGCGCCATCTGACGAC
The DNA here is from genome assembly GCF_059423685.1 of Acidovorax sp. GW460-11-11-14-LB4. Classification (NCBI taxonomy): domain Bacteria; kingdom Pseudomonadati; phylum Pseudomonadota; class Betaproteobacteria; order Burkholderiales; family Comamonadaceae; genus Acidovorax; species Acidovorax sp. GW460-11-11-14-LB4. The sequence goes on from NZ_JBWKYJ010000056.1 coordinate 33,058, forward strand.
GCCCGACAACTTCCATCCAACGGCTTGTGGCCACCGGCCACCGGGACCCATTCAAAGCCCCGTGGTGATCACCCAAGCACAAACCTTGCCACTCACCACTGCCTGCACCATCCTGATTGCGAGAGACCGAAACTTGCGATTCCAGAGCCGTGACCAACACCCGGTGCAGCGCATGGACACAAGAGTGCCCCAGGCCCCCGGCACCGTCATTGGGGTGATCCCCACATCGAGAGCCTCCTCTAAAGTCTGCCCGCGCCCTGTGGCGCCCTCATGACGGCCCCAGCCACCTGCAGACAGGGCAGGATTGGAAGCACCGAAGCTCCCAATCAGCGGTAGAAACATCTGATTACAAGCACCCACACCCCAAAATCCGCAGCATCCGACGCGTTTGGTCGGTTATGGACGGGAGGGACTGGGACATACCCTAGGAGCCTGCCTGTACGGCTGCGCCGCCCACCGGGCCGGCTCCCCGCCGTTCATGGGTGACAGCAGCGTCCGTGCTCAGCGGATAACCTCGCGGGGCCCAGTCGCCGGCAGAGACCCCCTCTCGACCGCCACGGGCATCCGCTCTGGAGACCTGCCCCCGTGCCCACCC
>NZ_JBWKYJ010000057.1:0-32764 GCF_059423685.1 Acidovorax sp. GW460-11-11-14-LB4
GCGCGGAGGGCGGCTGGCGCCGCGAAGGAGGAGAGGCCGTCATGCGGGTCATTGTGCCGTGTGGGTGTCCCTTCAGCGTTTGCCGGTTTTGCGCAATTGGGGGGCTTCCTCCATCTGACCCAGGGCTTGCTCACAAGCCGCCACCGACTGGGCCTGCCGCCCCGCCAGCCAGCCTGCGCCAAACCAGGCCTTCAGCTCGCCGGACTCTGCAAGCTCGCGGTACAGCGCTGCCGCCACACGCTCGTCATTGAGGCGGCCCAGTGCCGACAGCGCTGGCTGCAGGCTGTCCAGAAACCGGGCGCTGTGTGCATCCAGCGCGGGCGCCACGAATTCTGTGAGGTAGCGCAGGCGTTTGAGGCGTTTGCGCAGCCGGTGCTGTGCCTGGGGCGTGCGCGTGGCAAAACCCCGTGCACCTTTTTGCACCTGGGCGTGCAGTGCGCGCAGGCGCTGCTGCAGCAGGCGGCGCGTGGCACGGGCGTCCAGGCCTGCTGCGGCGTCGCCCGTGGCATCCAGCCCTGGGGTGGTAAAGGCCATCAGATACACCAGCGCTTCCTGAAAGGCCGCATCGCGCACGGTCTGTTGTGCGGCCTGGGCCACCAGCCCGGCGGTGTCGTTCGGGTGGGTGGACAGGGGCGGCGCTCCGGCATCGCGCAGTTCGGCACCGATGCGTTGCATCACCTGGCTGCGGTCCCGCAGGTGGCCGAGCTGCTGGAACACATGGACCAGGGGCGGCTCCCAGGCGGGGTCAAAGTTGCCTGGGGCCAGCGGCGCCAGCTCGCGCAGGGCGGTGCGCAGGCGGCGAATGCCGATGCGCAACTGGTGCAGCTGCTCCTCATCACTCGCACCTTCGGCAATGTCGCTGGCGGGGCCCAGGATCTGCTGCAGGCACTGCGCCACCACGGCGCGCTGCAGGGCCTGCCCGGCGGGCAGTTGCTGGTACAGGGGGGGCCGGGGTCGGGCCTTGCGGGGCGAACCACTGCTGGCTGGGCTGTCAGATGGAATGGGAATGCCCGATGGACTGCCAGCTGGTGCCAGCAGGCGCTCGCCCCGTTCGGCCTTGGACACGGTGCTCAGATACAGCCCGTGCCGCGTGGCCCACTGCGCGGCGAGCGCTGCCAGGCCCGCCACGGGCCCGGCCTTGAGTTCCAGCTCCAGCTCGCAAATGGGGGCCTCGGCCTGCTGGGGCGTGCCCCGGTGGGCCACCACCCGGCCGGTGTCCAGCGCCAGCTCGACCACCGTTCCCTGGCGGGTGATATCGCGTGTCAGCCGGTCCATCTCGGTGCCATAGGTTTCGACGAGGGGGCCACCAGCGGCTTGCAGGGCCTGCTGCAGCCGGGCGCCTGCCACGGTGCCGCTGTGCAACTGGGGCAGGGGTTCGGGCGCGATGCCTTCTATGGCGGGGCCGCGTGCGACGTTGTGCTCCTGCCGGTCCAGCGGGCCATCGCCCAGCGTCTTGACGGTTTGCACCCACTGGTCACCCTCGCGCCGCAGGCGAAACGCAATCCCGCGTGACGCCAGTGCGCCGTCGGGCGTGTCGAAGTAGCGGGCCTCCATGCGGATGGCGACACACCGGCCCCGGCGCACTGCCGCTTGCACGGCAGCCAGACGGTCGGGCGGGATGCAGAACTTGAATTCGATTTCCATGGTGGCGGCATTATCCCGTGGTATCCCCATCGCAGGGCCGCGCCGGATGAAGGGCACGCAGCGGTTATCCGCCAATAATGGAAAACAATGATTCAAGAGAGGGTAGATTGATTATGAAGGGCGATTGAAGGAGGATATCAAGCTCATGCCCAGTGGTTTTCCTTGATTATCCCGGATGGAGGTGATGATCTTGAATGCAGACGCCTGAACCCGGTCTGGCAGGCGGACAAAATTATTTTCTTGCACCAAGGTGTCGCCATTGAGGAACGACCAGAGGATGAACCGGATCGCCTGGGCCGTCTGGTCGGGGTTCTGCGTGACCTTGGGGAACACCACAAACGTGCCCATGGTGATGGGCCAGGCCGATTTACCGGGCCGCTGCGTCAAGGTGCTGTGGAAAACTCCGGTGGCCGACCAATCGCTGTTGGCCAGTGCCGCCTTGAAGGCGTCGATGGAGGGTTTGACATAACTGCCGTCGGCATTTTTCATCTGCACAGTGGTCAGGCCGTATTCGGCCACATAGCCGTGGTCCACATACCCGATGGCGCCCACCGTGTCGCGCACGCCCTTGGCCACGCCGTCGCTGCCCTTGAAGGCCAGCACACCCACAGGCCAGGCAATGCTGGTTTTGGCGCCGTACGATGATTTCCATTGTGGGCTCACCTTGCCCAGGTAGTCTGCAAAGTTGTAGGTGGTGCCCGACCCATCGGCCCGCACCACCACCTTGATCTGCAGGTCGGGCAGGGAGACATCGGGGTTCAGTGCGGCGATCTCTGCCGCGTTCCAGCGGGTAATCTCGCCCATGAAGATGCGGCTGAGAGCCTCACCTGTCAGGCGCAGCTGGGTGTTTTGTACCTTGGGCAGGTTGACGATGGGGCTGATGCCGGTGATGGCCACGGGCAGCGCCAGCAGGCCGTGCTCCAGCAAGTCCTTCTCTGCGGGGTACACGTCTGTCGCGCCAAAACCGACGGCCTGTTGCTGGATTTTTTTCATGCCCGCGCTGGAACCCACCGGGTCGTAGTCCACCGCGCTGCCAGTGGCCTTGGCATAGGCCTTGGCCCAGCTGCGGTAGATGGGCGCCGCCGCCGACGAACCAGCGCCCGTCACGGTCTGTGCGCTGGCCAGGCCCGCCTGCACAAAGGCCACGGTCGCCAGCAAAAGAAAGTAAATATATTTCATATGTTTTATGTAATGGTTTTTATGAATAACGATATGCCATGCACGATTTCAGGTGCACTGAAATCCACGCGTGTTCATTGAGCAGTCGGACAGATTTCGGTGCCGATCCTAGCAAAATGACAGCGATTTGAAGCATTGGCCTGAACGGCTAAGGTTTCTTGCTGAGTCACTAATCTGTCATTTGAAACAATTAGTATCTTTCGCATCCCATCGGGGGCTTGGTGCACGGCGGGTGGTTGGCTTACCCCGCGCAGCAACACGCGTTCGCTCCCACAAGGCGGCGGCGCCCTGGTGGAGCTTCACGAAAGATTCAGATGCTTCAAAAATTGAAAATTGGTACCCGCCTGGCCCTGGCCTTTGCCGTGCTGCTGTTGCTGATATCGGCCCTGGCGGCCGGTGGCATCAGCGGGGCCAAGCGGTTGACCGAGCGCAGCGCAGCCCTGTACGGCGATCGCACCGTGCCGATGGGGGTGCTGGCCGAGATCAGCCACCTGACGCAGCGCAACCGCGTCCTGGTGATGGACATGCTGATGGACCCCGGCACCAGCAACCTGGAGGCCAGCCATGCGGCCCTGACCGCCAATGTCGAGCGCATCCAGACCCTGTGGAAGGACTACGCCGCCAAACCGCTGGGGGCGGAGGAACAGGCCCTGGCGCAGGCCTTTGCCGATGCCAATGCCACCTATCTGGACAAGGGCCTGATCCCGGCGTCGGCCGCGCTGGTGGCCGGCAAGTACGACGACGGCTCGGAGCTGTACATCACCCAGATCCGCCCCAACGCGCTCAAGGTGCAGGACGCCATCGAGCGCCTGGTGGCGCTGCAGATCAACGTGGCTGCGGCAGAGTTTGCCGGGGCGCGCGCCATGAGCGACACCATCCACTGGTGGATGCTGGCCGCCACCGTCCTGGCATTGCTGGCAGGTGCCGCGATGGCCTGGGTCATCACCCGTTCGATCTCGCGGCCGCTGCGTCAGGCCGTGGTGCTGGCACGCACCGTGGCGGGGGGCGACCTGACGGCGCAGATCGATGTGCGTGGCAACGACGAGACCGCCGAGCTGCTGGGGGCCCTGCGTGAGATGAACCACCAGCTGGTGCGCGTGATCACCGAGGTGCGCGCCAGCACCGAGACGGTCGCCCACGAGGCCGTGGTGATGGCGGGCGGCACCGAAGACCTGGCACGCCGCACCGAGGTGCAGGCATCCAATCTGCAGGAGACGGCCGCATCGATGGAGCAGTTGACCATCACGGTGCAGCACAACACCGACAACGCCCAACGTGCCACCGCGCTGGCGCAGGAGGCCAGCAGCGTGGCCAACGAAGGCGGCAGCGTGATGCGCGATGTGATCGCCACCATGCAGGAGATCAAGACGCAGTCGCAGAAGATCACGGACATCATCAAGGTGATCGACGACATCGCCTTCCAGACCAATCTGCTGGCGTTGAATGCGGCGGTGGAGGCCGCGCGTGCGGGTGAGCAGGGCCGGGGCTTTGCCGTGGTGGCTGGCGAGGTGCGGGGCCTGTCGCAGCGCAGCAGCATGGCGGCCCGGGAGATTCGCGGCCTGATCTCGGCCAGCGTGCAGGGTGTGGAGCGCGGGTCCACCCTGGTGGGGCAGGCGGGCGAGCGCGTGGCCAACACCGTGCACCATGTGAACCAGGTGGTGTCGCTCATCACCGCCATCAAGGATGCCGGGCAGGAGCAGGCCCGGGGCATTGCCCAGATCGGAGAGGCCGTGCGCCAGCTGGACGCGGCCACGCAGCAGAACGCTGCGCTGGTGGATGACAGTTCGTCCGCCTCGACCGGCATGAAGAATCAGGTGAGGCGCCTGCTGGAGGTGATTCACCAGTTCCGCCTGACGCCGGATATGCCCCTGCCTGGTGCAGGCGCACCCTTGCTGGAAACGGCAGGGTTGCCCCCTGCTGTGGCTCTGGAGGGCGGGGCTGGCAGTCGCGCGCAACTGGCCATCTCGGCCCGCTAGCCCGGCGGCGGCGTGGTCTCTGCATCGCGTGGCCTATGCAGCCAATGACCGAGGCATTGCCACCCACCACGCCAAGACCTGCGCCATGAACCGCACCGACGTATTGATCGCGATTGCCGAGGTGGCGCGCAGTGGTGGCGCTGCCGCCCCCGAAGACGCCATCTCCCAGCTGGCGATGCTCATTGATGATCTGGAGCTGTCCTGCCGCGGCTCGGAGCAGGTGATGGAGATGCTGCTGCGCATCGCCGCCTGCCTGTGGAACCTGCAGCAGGAACGCATGCGCCTTTGAACAGGTGCCTTGGCATGCCGCATGGCCCTGATCTCTCACCGATCAGGGCGACTGAAATGATCACTCGTCCAGCGTCTCGAGCGAAGCCACCTGGTTGCGCCCCCGGTGCTTGGCCAGGTACAGCGCCTGGTCGGCGCGGTCGAGCATGTCGCGCAGGCTGCGATCGCTCTGGCGGAAGGTGCTCACCCCCAGGCTGGTGGTCACGCAGTAGCAGTGGCCTGCTTCGTCCGTCAGTTCCAGCGCGCTAACACTACGCAGCATGCGCGTGGCCACCTCCAGGCCCTCGGCCAGTGTGGTCAGGGGCAACAGCACGCCAAACTCTTCGCCGCCCAGCCGGCCTACGGCATCGCTGGCGCGCAACTGGCCCTTGATGGCCTGCGCAAATGCCATCAGCGCCCGGTCGCCTTCCAGGTGGCCAAAACGGTCGTTGATGGCCTTGAAGTGGTCCAGGTCCAGCATCAGCAAGGTCAGCGGCTCGCCGTTGCTGCGTGAATGGGCATAGGCCGACTCGGCGCATTCCAGAAACGCGCGGCGGTTGGCAATGCCCGTCAGCATGTCGGTGGTGGCCAGACGCTGCAGCTCGCGCTCCAGGTTCTTGCGCTGCGTGACGTCGCGGTAGATGCCTTCGACCCCCGCAAAATTGCCTGCATGGTCGTACAGCGCATGGCTGCTGATGGAGATGTCGATCACCGTGCCATCGCGCCGCACCATCTGGCCCGGAAAGTCCGATACCTCGCCGTGTTCCATGATCGCGGCCTTGAACGCGTCGCGGTCTTTGCTCTGGGGGTAGTAAGACTCGGCCGTGCGGCCTTCGATTTCGTGGGGCTCGTAGCCCAGCACCCGGCGCACGCCCGGGCCCACATGCTGCACGATGCCCTGCGCATCGGTGCGGTAGTACACGTCCTGCATGTTCTCGAACAGGCGCCGGAAGTTCTGCTCGCTCTCGCGCAGCTGGGCCTCGATCTCGCTCTGGTGTGTCATGTCCATGCCGCACATGAGCACGGCGGGGGCACCGTCCCATTCAATGGCCACACTGCTGATCAGCACCATGCGCAAGTTGCCGCGCTCGGTGCGGATACGGAACTCGGAGGATTTGTTGGGCCGCCCGGCCTGCTCGGGCACGGCCACCTGCTGGATGCGGTTGGTGGAGCGCACCTGGTCCAGGGGGTGCACAAAGTCGCCAGACAGCCGCCCGATCAGGCTGTCGATACTGGGCGCCTCCAGCAACTCCATGCTGGCGGCGTTGGCAAAGCGGATGGCGCCCTGTTGTGTGACAAGCACAGCCGCTGGCAACAGGTGCAGCAGGCGCAGGTCGTGGTTCATGGGCTGGTAGTAACCAAAAGTAATGCACCATTGTGGCACCGGGAAGCGGGGCCATCAAAGATCATCTGTCGCAGGCGGTACTATCGCCCATGAGAAAAACTTTCCAACTCCACGTTGAAGGCAAGAACCGCGACCGCGTTCTGGATGCCGTCAAGCACGAAATCCGCAAATACATCAAGCGCGAACGGCGCCGCGACCTGCCCGAAGGCGCCGATTTCTGGGACTTTGACTGCCAGTTTGGCCGCACCAAGGAAGACGCCGCCGTGGCGCACCTGGCCGCCTTGACCGGGCTGATCAACGGCGTGGCCGCCGAGGGTGGCGCCCAGTTCTATGTGGAAATTCTGGCCAAGCCCGGCAAGCGCACACCCCGTCCGGCTAGTGAGGCTTCACTCAGCGGGCCAGATGGCTTGGACGCGGACGACGAAGGAGGCGCGTAAGCCCTGGCGCTGGGTGGATGCCACCCCGCTCACCCTCAGTCAAGCACTGCAGGCCCCTTTCAGGGGCCTTTTTTGTGGGCAGCGGGGGCATCGGCTGCCTGCGCCGCTGCTGCGCGCAGCTTGTCCTTTTTGCTGGGGCGTTTGCCCTTGATGCCGCCGGTGCCTCCGGGGTCGGTGGATGGTGCGGGCGCGGGAGCCTCGGTGGGTTCAAAGCCCGCAATCTGCTCGCGTGGGATGGTGAGGTGCTGGCGTTTTTCGATCAGCCGGAAATGCGCCTCGGCATCCGCGGTCACAAAGCTCACGGCCATGCCGCTCTCGCCCGCCCGGCCGGTGCGGCCGATGCGGTGCACATAGTCCACGGCCGATCGGGGCAGGTCGTAGTTCACCACGGCAGGCAGCTGCGCAATGTCGATGCCGCGTGCTGCGAGGTCGGTGGTCACGACCACCTGCCAGCGCTCATCCTTGAACTCCTGCAGCACCTGGTTGCGCGCGCCCTGGCTCAGGCCGCCGTGGAAGGGCGATGCAAAGATGCCCGCCTTGTACAGCTTCTCGGCCACATGCTCGGCCGCGTATTGCGTGGCCACAAACACCAGCACGCGCGACCAGTTGTGCTCCTTGACCAGGTGGCGCAGCAACTGGGTGCGGCGGCTCGCATCCACCGCAATGGCGCGTTGTTCGATGGCAGGCTCGTTACCCGGCGTGTGGGGCACCTCGACGCGCACCGGCTGCTTCAGCAGGCCGTCGGCCAGCGCCTGCACTGCGGCTGGGAATGTGGCCGAGAAAAACAGGTTCTGCCGCCGGGCTGGCAACAGCGCCAGCACGCGCTGCAGTTCCTCGGCAAAGCCCAGGTCCAGCAGCCGGTCTGCTTCGTCCAGCACGAGGTGTGCCACGGCCGACAGGCGCAGCGCGTTGTGGTCCACCAGGTCCAGCAGGCGGCCCGGCGTGGCCACCACAATGTCGGCGCCGCCGCGCAGGCCCAACATCTGCGGATTGATCGACACGCCGCCGAACACGATGGCGATCTTGAGCGGTTGCTGCAGGTGCTGCGCCAGGCTGCGCAGCACTTCTCCCACCTGCGCTGCCAGTTCACGGGTGGGCACCAGCACCAGGGCGCGCACCCGGCGCGGGCCGCCAGTGGCGCTGAGCTGCAGCTGCTGCAGCAAGGGCAGGGCAAATGCCGCCGTCTTGCCCGAGCCCGTCTGTGCGGCACCCAGCAGATCTACCCCCTGCAGGATGGCCGGAATGGCGCCCGCCTGAATGGGCGTGGGCGCCACAAAGCCCGCCTGGGCGGCGGCATGGACGAGGGCGGGGGACAGACCGAGGGAGGCAAAAGGCATGGAAAGGCGCTGGGAATGCGTTGAAGAAGGCACGCAAGGCAGCGCGGACAAAGCAGTAATGGCCCGCATTGTCGCCGCGTTTGCCCGATGCCCTCTTGCCCGGTGCCTTCTCACAGGCCAGCAATGCGCGCCTTGCACCTGCAAGATTGCAGGGAATGCGAGTGCTCCGCCCCTGCGTTGGGCAACCGATAATCGGGCCGCCCCGTTTTTCGTTGACAGTTTTCCCGGACCCGAACCCCATGGCTTTGCCCCTAGATACCTCCGCCATCACCCACGGCATCCAGCTGGCGGTGGCGCCCGTGTTTTTGCTCACTGCGGTGTCCGGCATGATCGGCGCGGTGGCCGGCCGCCTGGCCCGGATCATTGACCGGGCGCGTGTGGTGGAAGACCGCGCGCGCGTCAATGCCGAACCCGAATTTCTGGCCCGTGCCTACAAGGAGCTGGCGGACTTGCGTTTGCGTGGACGGCTGGCCAACGGTTGTATTGCGCTGCTGACGTTTTGTGCCTTCCTCATTGGCACGACCATCATCCTGCTGTTCCTGGGCGAAACCACCGACTTTCAGTCCAGCCGCCTTGCGGTGGGCGGGTTTCTGGCGGGCGTTGCGTGCTTTTTGCTGGCGCTGGTGTGTTTTCTGACCGAGACGCTGCTGGCCACGCGCCTGCTCGACTTTCACATGCTGCAGCAAGAGGTGGAAGGGAAGAAACCATGAAGTCTCTGGCAGACCTGGGCGGCCTGGTGTATTCCACCGAGTCGGGCCGCATGTGCCCCACCTGCCGCCAGCCGGTGGCGCAGTGCACCTGCAAGCAGAACAAGCCCCTGCCCACGGGTGATGGCATCGTGCGCGTATCGCGCGAGACCAAAGGGCGCGGCGGCAAGGCGGTCACCCTGGTCAAAGGCGTGCTGGTGGACGAGACTGCGCTGGAGCAGCTGGGCAAGCAGCTCAAGGCCGCCTGTGGCAGCGGCGGCACGGTGAAGGACGGCGTGATCGAGGTGCAGGGCGACCACGTGGAACGCGTGATGGCCGCGCTGCAGAAGCTGGGCCACAAGGTCAAGCGCGCAGGCGGTTGAGGAGCCCAGGGCAATGGACGCAGACAAGCTGCAACGACTGGTCACCACCGAGATGCCGTACGGCAAGCACAAAGGCACGCTGCTGGCGGACCTGCCGGGCAACTACCTCAACTGGTTTGCGCGCGAGGGGTTTCCCAAGGGCGAGTTGGGCCAGTTGCTGGCGCTGATGCACGAGATTGATCACAACGGGCTGTCGGACCTGCTGCGACCCTTGCGGGGGCGGTGATTCTTCCCCAGTGCCTGCGCTGCGTCGGGCGCTGGCCACAGGCCACTGGAGCGCCACAACATGGTGACGATCATGGCCAAGGCAATCAGCAGCGGGCGCATCACGCCCGCATCCAGTAGCCCGTGCGTTGCTGCCTGCAGGGGGCCGACCACATAGCGCAGTACCTCTGGCAGCGCTGCGAGCAGCACGGCTCCCAGGACCACCCCGGGGATATGCCCCATGCCGCCAAACACCACCATGGCAACGATGAGCACAGACTCCTGCAGGCTGAAGGCCTCGGGGGAAACGAAGCCCTGAAAAGCCGCAAACATGGCGCCAGTCACTCCGCCAAAGCTGGCGCCCACGCCGAAGGCCAGCAGCTTGAGGTTGCGGGTGTTGATGCCCATGGACCGGGCTGCGGTTTCATCGTCGCGGATAGCCATCCATGCGCGGCCGATGCGGGAGTGTTGCAGGCGCAGACAGACAACAATGGTGAGCGTCACCAGCGCCAGAAACAGGTAGTAGTACAGCGTGACCGACGCCACCTCATGGCCCGCCACCACCAGGGGTCGGCCCAGGTCCACCCCCAGGATGTGCACCGGGTCGATCAAGCCCAGACCTTGGGCGCCCTGCGTGATGTTGACGGGGTGGCTCATGTTGATGACCAGCAGGCGCACGATTTCGCCAAAGCCCAGGGTGACCACCGCCAGGTAGTCCCCCCGCAGCTTGAGGGTGGGGGCTCCCAGCAGCATGCCGAGCAGTGCCGCGCACGCCGCGCCCAGCGGGATGGTCACCCACCAGGGGGCGTGCAACCCCTGCGGGAACAGCGCAGCGATCCACGCAAAGCGGTCGGTCAGGTGGGGTGAGGTCAGCAGGGCAAACAGGTAGGCACCCAGTGCGTAGAAGGCCACATACCCCAGGTCCAGCAGGCCTGCATAACCCACCACCACGTTCAGGCCCAGTGCCAGCATGACGTACAGCAGGCTGACGTCAGCAACGCGCACCCAGTGGTGGCCGAAGGGTTGCAGTACCAGGGGCAGCAGGAGCACTGCGACGACCAGGCCTGCTTGCGTGCTACGCCGTTCGAAGATCGTGCTCATGGGTGATGCCGTGGCTGGGGCGGTGGATGGGACGCTGCATGAAGCGCCAGTGGCTGTGCAGTGCCAGCGGCACCTCGGTGCCTTCGTAGGCCGCGCAGTCGGCGTAGCCGTAGGCTTCGTACAGGCGGTGTGCTACCTGCATGAAAAGGGCGGTGTCCAGGCAAATGCGGGTGTAGCCCGCCTGACAGGCATCTGCGTACAGCTTGCGCAGTGCCGACGAACCGAGATGCAGGCCCCGGTAGGCGGGGCGGACGTACAGGCGCTTGACTTCGACGGTGCCTGCGCCCAAGGGCCGCAGGCCACACATGCCTGCGGCTTCGCCATTCACGGCGATCAGGTAGTACGCGCTGTTTGGCCGGTTTCCGGTCTGTGAGACCTTCAATCCGGGCAGGTCCTCCGGTGGCAGCGACAAGCCGGCACGCGGGGAGAGGGCCGGAAAGCACCGGGCTATTTCGCCATGCACCCAGCGCAGATATTCAGCCTGCAAACCCATCAGCGACTTTCGGGTTTCGCAGGTGCTGGTGGAGTCGGCGCTAAGGAATGACGGGTTCGGCATGGCGTGAATGTGTGGAAATGCAAGAAGGTTAGACTGGATCGAATCAGCCAAAAAGTGGCTTTCATTCCTTTTATTGCGGAATAAAAAGATTGAATTGGCCGTGCTCAACCGGAGTAAACAACGCAGATGGACAAGCTCAGTGGCATGTTGGCCTTTGTGAAAACAGCGGAGCTGGGCAGCTTTGTGGCCGCCGGACGGGCGCTGGAGATATCGGCGTCTGCGGTGGGCAAGGGCGTGGCGCGGCTGGAGCAGGAGGTGGGCGTGCGCCTATTGCAGCGCAGCACCCGGCGCATCCAGCTGACGGCAGAGGGGCGCCTGTTCCATGAGCGCTGCCGGCGCGTGCTGGACGACCTGGACGACGCGCAGGCCATGCTGTCGCTCTCGCGGGAGACACCACGGGGAAAGCTGCGGGTGAGTGCGCCCATCGTGGGCTACCACTTCCTGATCCCCCTGGTGCCGGAGTTTCTGGCGCGCTACCCCGAGGTGGAGCTGGACATCACGTTCAGCGACCGAGCGATCGACCTGATCGACGAAGGCATCGACGTGGCGATTCGCAGTGGCGACCTGCGCGATTCACGCCTGGTGTCGCGGCCCTTGCAGACCTTTCGGCTGCTGCTGTGCGCTGCGCCCAGCTACCTGGAGCGCCACGGCACGCCCGCTGCACTGCGCGACCTGGAGCGGCATGCCTGCGTGCGCTTTCGTCACCCGGATTCCGGCAAGCTGCTCGACTGGCCGTGGCGCGAGGACCTGGGCAGCGACGAGCCACGCCTTCGCACGGTGCTGGCCTGCAACAACATCGAAGCCGTTCTGGGTGCCACCCTGCGGGGGATCGGTATTGCCTGTATGCCCGACTTTCTGGTGCGCGATGCCCTGGCTGAGGGGCGACTGGTGAGCGTGCTGGAGCCGCACCTGGGCCCGGCCCGCCAGTTCCGGGCACTGTGGCCTTCCAGCCGCCATCTGTCGCCCAAGGTGCGCGTGTGGGTGGATTACCTGGGCGCGCAGTTGTCCCGCCCGCCATAATCGCGGCCATACCAACAACCACACCGAGGGAATGCACATGAAGGGCAATATCGCTGCGATCGTTCTGGTCGTGCTGGGCGTGTTTTTTCTGCTGACCAACCTGGGACTGATCAGCATCAGCCTTCGCGAGCTGCTGCGGGTGTGGTGGCCTGTGGCGCTGATAGCAGTGGGTCTGGCGCTGTTCTTCACGCCGGGCAACAAGGGCAAATAAGCCAGAAGCGGGCGCTGGCGACCGCGTTGCCAGTCGGTAGTCTTCAACCTCGCTGGGTTTCTCCGCTGCCCTGGTGGCGGGCGCCGTGCTCATCGCGCCCATGGCCCTCGTCGCGGGGCTGCACAAAACCGGGGTCGTTCGCAAAGTAGCCCCGGAACAGGTTGCGTGCAATGCCATGGGCCGCCACCTGCAGGTCGTGCGCCACCTCCGGCGCAAACAAGCGATTGGTGTGCTGTTGCCACAGCGCCACCCAGGCCGCAAAGTGGGCGGGTGTGACGCCCTCCAGCGCCATGTGTTTGCCGAAGACATCGCCTTTGAAGCTGCGGGCGCCTAGCGCGACGGTGCTCCAGAAGTCCACCAGGCGCTGCAGGTGGGCGTCCCACTGGCCGTGCAAGGCCTTTTCAAACACCGGGCCCAGCAGCGGGTCGCGCCGCACATCCCCGTAAAAGCCGTGCACCAGTTGCGTGATGCTCTCCGCGCTGGGGGCGAGCTTGCCGGCGGTCTGTGTAGGGTGGGCTTCTTCGGTCATGGCGGCAGTGTGCCGGCTCATTGGCAGCCGCAGGCTGACGTGGCACAAGCTTGCGCGGGTGCAGCGCTGGCTTCGAACCGTGGAAACAGCACGTTGTTTTCCAGGTGGATGTGGTTGATGAGGTCGTCGCCCAGCTGGGCAATGCCCGCGTAGAGCGCGCGCCAGGTGTTGCATGCACCTTGGGGAGGCGTGGCGTCATTCGTCAGCGCGTTGAGCTTGTCCAGCGCCTCGCCATGGTCCACATGTTCGGCGCGCATCATGCCGATGGGCTGGCCCACAAACGGGTTGCCGCCGTTCTTGAGCATGGGGAACAGCACCTGCTCTTCCTTGAGCATGTGCGACAGCAGCTCTTCGTGCATGGCCTCCAGGTGGTCGGCCAGGCCAACCGGCACCTGCGGGTGGTCGCGGTGCACGGCCTCCACGCGGCGGGCCATGCGGATCAGCTCGGGCAGCTGCTGGCGGTGCACCTCGTGGTAGCGCGCCAGGATGTGGTCAATGAGCGCGCTGGGCGACGCTGCCTCGGGCACGGCATCGCTGCGCTGCAGGGCCGCCAGCTCGGCCAGCACGGCGTCGGCGTCCAGCCCCTTGTCGGAAGCCGCCTTGGCCAGGCTCACCTGGCCGCCGCAGCAAAAGTCCAGCTTGAGGCGCCGAAACACCGCCGTGGCGCCCGGCAACTGCACGGCGATCTGGCCGATCTGCTGCTCGGCGCTCAGCGGCAGTGGGGTGGTGGGGGCTGTGGCGTGCAGGGTGTCGATGCGGGCGTTCATGGTGGTCCTTTAAAGATTCATATCGTGTGAATATTTTAGCGAATAAAATTCAGGATGTATGCATCTTTTTGATTGATCTGCGGCAAACCCATGCGACTGACCCAATGGACCGACTACACGCTGCGCGTGCTGATGTATTGCGCCGCCACCGAGGGGCGGGCGCAGCCCGTCACCATCACGGAGGTGGCCGAGGGCTATGGCATCTCGCGCAGCCACCTGATGAAGATCGTGCAGCAGCTGTCGGCGCAGGGCCTGCTCGAGACCACGCGCGGGCGGGGCGGTGGCATGCGGCTGATGGTGCCGGCGTCGTCCATCCATATTGGCGCGGTGGTACGCGCCACCGAGACGGACTTCAACCTAGTGGAATGTTTTGACCCCGCCTCCAACCAGTGCCGCCTGAGCAGCCACTGCCGGCTCAAAGGGGTGCTGGGCCAGGCCATGCAGGCCTATCTGGAGGTGCTGGATGGCGTGACGCTGGCGGACCTGGTGGCGCCCACGTCACCCCAGGGGGTGGCGCTGCTGGCCACGGTGGCCGCCCCGCGCGCCGGCAGTGCCCGCCGCAGGGCCTCGTTGGTGCCCGGATTGCCCGATGCACCTGGGTTTGAATAAAAACGGCGTGATGCGCTAGTGCTACATGCCTGGATAGCTATCAAATTAATAGTATCCAGTGGCGCCCTCTACGTACTGAGGCGCCACGCCGCTCAGCGCAGCACTTCCAGCAAGCGGTCCAGCCCGCCCTGGTTGATGGCCACCTTGGCCTGTGCACGCACTGCGGGTTTGGCGTGGTAGGCCACCGACAGGCCGGCGGCACCCATCATCGGCAGGTCGTTGGCGCCGTCGCCCACGGCAATCGCCTGCTGCGGCGAAATGCCCATGAGCGAGGCCACTTCCAGCAGCGTGCGGCGCTTTTCTGCGCCGTCGCAGATGTCGCCCCAGGCCTGGTCCACCATGCGGCCCGTCAGCTGGCCGTCTTGCACTTCCAGCATGTTGGAGCGCGCAAAGTCGATGCCCAGGCCCGCCTTCACGCGGTCGGCAAAAAAGGTGAAGCCGCCCGAGACCAGCAGCGTGGTGAGGCCCGCAGCCTTGGCGGCGGTGATCAGCTCCTTGGCGCCGGGGTTGAAACGCAGACGCTCGGTGAACACCTGCTCCATGTGCTGCACCGTCACGCCCTTGAGCAGGGCCACACGCTGGCGCAGGCTCTCCTTGTAGTCGGTGATCACGCCCTGCATGGCTGCCTCGGTGATGGCGGCCACCTCGGCCTTGCGGCCGGCGGCATCGGCGATTTCGTCCACGCACTCGATGTTGATGAGGGTGGAGTCCATGTCAAAAGCGATGAGCTTGTAGGCGGACAGGGACAGCGGAGGCTCGATGCCCTGGATGACGAGGCCAGGGGCGAATTCGGTTGCGTGGGTCATGGCAGAAAAAGGGGGAACAAATGCGGGGTAAGAACCCGCAATGGTATCCCTGGCAGGCTTTTGTTCCCTCCGTGCCCGCCACGCTCGCTCCAGGCGCTACCCCGGAGACTGGGCGGCAGAGGCCGCGCCCCGTGCGCGGCTCTCGTCAGATCCTGTGCCTCAGCGGGGATGCGGCAGGTTCTGGCCGCCGCCTTTGAGGGCCTTGGCGGCTGGGTTGGGCTGGGGCGGCTCGTTCATCTTGACCAGGAACATGCGCACAAAAAATGCGGCCATGCAGATCATGAACCCGATGCCGATGATGCTCATCAGGCCGTAGTCGGTAGAAAACAGATCGTTCAGCAGCTTCATGGAGACCCTCCTTGTGGTGGTGTTCACCACTATCGGATGGTCCCTGCGGCGGCTGCTTGTGCTGTGTCAAAGACTGCGGCGTGCGGGCACGATGCAGGTCAAATCATGGCGGGATAGCGGTCAGTGCCTTCGGGCCAGGGCGTGAGCACCTCGAACCCATCGGCCGTCACGGCCACCATGTGTTCCCACTGGGCGGACAGCGAGCGGTCGCGGGTGACCACGGTCCAGCCGTCGGCCAGCTCCTGCGTATCGCGCTTGCCGGCGTTGATCATGGGCTCGATGGTGAAGACCATGCCTTCCTCCAGCCGCAGGCCCTGGCCGCGCTGCCCGTAGTGCAGCACCTGGGGCTCGTCGTGGTAGATCTGCCCGATGCCATGGCCGCAGTATTCGCGCACCACGCTGAACCGCTCGCGGTGGGCCACGGTCTGTATGGCATGGCCCACATCGCCCAGCGTGGCGCCGGGGCGTACCTGGGCAATGCCCGCGCACATGGCCTCGTAGGTGGTGTCCACCAGGCGGCGCGCCAGCGGGCTGGGCTCGCCCACAAAGTACATGCGGCTGGTGTCGCCAAACCAGCCATCCTTGATGATGGCCACGTCGATGTTGATGATGTCGCCCGCCTTGAGCACCTGCCCCGGCGACGGAATGCCGTGGCAGATCACGTGGTTGACCGAGGTGCACACGGTTTTGGGATACCCCAGGTAGCCCACGTTGGCGGGGGTGACCTGCAGTTCGTTCACGATGTAGTCGTGGCAGAGCCGGTCCAGTGCCTCGGTGCTGACGCCAGGCTGCACGTGCGGCGTGATCATGTGCAGCACGCGGGCGGCCAGGTGGCCGGCCTCACGCGCCTGGGCGATTTCGGCGGGGGAGCGCAGGGTGACGCGGGACGACTTCATTGAACGCGCCGCCCGCTGTGGCCCGGCTTGGCGGCCACAGAGGCCGCCACCGTGTCCAGATCGAAGCCCCCGGCTTGCTCGGCGCGGATCAGCAACTGGCAGATGTCGCTGTGGTCGAGGTTGGGATGCAGCTCGGCCAGCATGCCGATGCGCATCCAGTGCTCTGCCTGTGCGTTGATGGAGCGAGACAGGGCGTTGCTGGCAACGCGCAGGTTCTCGTGCATTTGGTCTGAAATTTTGACAATACCCATGCAGCGAATTGTATTCGAAACATATACGTTTCGTATCGCTGCGTGTCTGCAGTCCCTGTGGTGTGCGTTGGCAGCACTGCGCTGATGCCCGGCAGCGCTACTGCGGAGGGCGTTTCAGATAGAGCTGGTCGGACCAGGTGGCCAGCCATTCTGGCTTGAAGGCCACAAAGATCGCGGTGAGCATGCCCGTCACAAACCCGTCGCCCCATGCCATGAGCCAGCGGGCCACCAGAGACAGTTCGTCGCCCACACCGGGCAACTGGTGCCCGGTCCATTGCGAGAGCACGCCTGCCGCAAACACGCAGGCCACAGTGCCCAGAAACGCCCGGCCCAACACGTACACAAACGGCTGCGTACCGACAAAGCGCCGGACCAGCGCGCCCAGCGCCAGGGCCAGCGTGGCGGGCACCACGCCCAGCCAAGTGATCGCGCCCAGGGCATCGGCCCAGTCCAGCGCGGGTGAAAGCAGGCCTGCAATGGTGCCCACAGCGATGAGTACGGGGATGGCCAGCGGCCAGCCAAGCATCAGCACCACGAGGCACGCGCCCGACCACTGCAGCTGCAGCGGCATGGCGTGCAGTGTGGGCAGCGCCCACACCCAGGGCAGGAACACGAGAGTTGCCAACAGAGGTGTCAGCAGCGGCGACAGGGGGCGTTGTCCATCGACTTGTCCTGCTGCACCCTTTGGCCGCTCCAGGAGGCGCCAGGGTTGCGCCCACAGCGATACAGCCAGTGACAACAGAAGGAGCGCGGCTTCAATCAGCATGGTGATGGCGGGCTGCGTTGCCGCTGAAAGTGTTGATGAAGGGAGGTCTGCAACAACGCATCGCTGGCGGTGCTTGCGAGGGTTGCGTTCAGCCTTGGAATTTTCGCATTCATGGCGCCCAACGTTTCCCCTTTTCCGATTCGTCAGCGATTCATTCGATGCATCCCCTCAACGTGTTTGACTTCAGCATCACAGCGGTAGTAGCGGCCCACGCCGGTGCCTGCGATGTTTGGCATGGAGCCCTGGGTCCGTTGCGCTGGTCTTGTCGCATTCCGCGTGGACCGATGGTGAACTTGGGCTGCTTCTCACTGGAAGCCAGTGTGTTTTCTTGATGTGAGTCAAGAACTGCCTGCACGGTCGCCAATCCACCATAAATCGTTTAGCACTTTAGGAGTTGCCCCCCAGAATGGGCCTCTTGGAGGCTCTCCATGATCAACAGGTTTTTGAATCGGGTGTCGCCGTTTCGAAGCGTTCGGGCGCGCTTTTCCGCAGTCATGGGCGGATCCGGCATTGTTTTGGGCCTTGCTTTGACATTCTTCATGGAATGGCATCTGGAGGACAGCTTGAGCAACTCTGCGCGGGACGCGCTCAATGGGGTGGCAGACGAGATCGCCCATGAACTGAAAGAAGACCTCGCCAGCAGGCAGCGCGAAGTTTCGCTGATGGCAGGCATGATTGGTCCACACCATGCCCTGGATCCCCATTCCATCCAGCAGGTGATGGATGGGCTCCAGCGTCGCGAGGACACTTACGCCTGGATTGGGCTTGCAGATATGCGGGGCAGAGTCACTGCGGCAACGGGCGGGATTCTTCGGGATGTCGATGTGTCCGCACGGCCCTGGTATTCCGCCGGATTGAATGGCGTTTTTGTCGGTGACCCGCACGATGCGGTTTTGCTCGCCAAATCGCTGCCCCCGCGGGCTGATGGCGAGCCCTTGCGATTTCTGGATGTGGCTGCGCCCGTACAGAATGCGCAAGGCAGTGCCATTGGGGTGCTTTCAGCGCATTTGCATTGGGACTGGGTCCATCGAGTGGTTGTCGAGGCAGTGAACAAGCGCCGCAAGAAGGCCCACATCGAAGTCTTGATCGCAAACCGTACGGGCGAGTGGCTGCTGCAGATCAATACCGACACCAAGGTCGCAAACACCTCGCTGCAAGCCGTGTTGCATGACCCTGCGTACTTGATCGTCTCTCAGCTGGTGGTCACTGAAGTTCCCTCAGATGGTCTGGGCTGGACGGTGGTGGTCCGGGAGGATATTGCTACCGCGTATGCCCAGGTTTATGAAATCCGCGAGCTGATGTTGGCCTTCACTGCACTGGTGGCGGTGCTGTTTGCATTTGCTTCCTGGCTGCTGGCGGGCCGATTGGTCCGGCCAATCGTGGCTCTGGCAGATGCAGCCAAGTCGCATACCAACCTCATTGGCACCAGCAGCGCACAGCCTGGACGCAAGGCCCTCGACGAGACATTGGTGCTGGGGGCCGCCATGGACCGCCTCGCTCATCGCGACAGGCTGACAGGGTTGTTCAATCGCGAAGAACTGCTCAACCGGTTGCACCACGCCATTGAACGCGCTGCTGTCCAGCACAAGGCTGCAGCGTTGCTGCTGGTCAATCTTGACAATTTCAGCGTGCTCAACAACACGCGAGGCCACGAGGCTGGCGATCAGATGCTCATTGCAGCGGCCAGTCATCTGAGGCAACTGGAAGCGTCAGGGGCCGTCTTGGCGAGGATTGGAGGTGATGAATTTTTGGTGCTCGCCGAAAATCTGGGCAGCGACGCTTCCCAGGTCCACCAGCGAGTCACCGCGATGGCAGCGGATGCGCTGGAGCATTTGCGGGGGCCTTTCGTGCTGGGTGGTGTGACCTGCGCGGGGCAGGCGTCTATCGGCATTGCGCTGGTAGGCGATGACTTGGCAACGGCCGACGATATCCTGCAGCGCGCGGAACTGGCGATGCTGGAGGCCAAGAAGCGTGGCAAGGGGCAGGCTGTGATGTTTGATCGGAGCATGCGCGACGCGCTGCACGAACGTGTGCAATTCGAACAGGCCCTCAAGGGAGCGATTCCAAGCCAACTCATCGCGTATTACCAACCCCAGGTCCACGTTGCAACGGGGTTGATAGGGGCGGAGCTTCTGGTGCGATGGCGTCACCCCGTCCTGGGCATGGTGTCCCCGGCCCGTTTTATTCCCTTGGCAGAAGAGACGGGCCTCATACACCCCTTGGGCCGGTGGGTGCTGGAGACGGCCTGTCTTCAACTGCGCGAATGGGAGGCCGATCCCGCCAGGAGCCATCTGATGTTGGCCGTCAACGTCAGTGCCAAGGAGTTTCGCGAGCAGGGCTATGTCCAGGGGGTGCGCAGCATTTTGCATGCCACGGGCGCCAATCCGCAGCGCCTGAAACTGGAGCTGACCGAAAGCGTACTGGCCGAGGATGTGGAGGAAATTGTGGCCAAGATGCATGAACTGAAGGCCCTGGGTATCCGCTTCTCGCTGGATGATTTCGGCACTGGCTTCTCATCGTTGGGATATCTGAAGCGTATGCCGCTGGATCAGCTCAAGATTGACCAGTCGTTCGTGCGTGATGTCGTCATGAACGCCAGCGACGCCTCCATAGTCCGGGCCGTCATTGCGTTGGGACAGGGGCTGGGCCTTGAAGTCATTGCCGAAGGCGTGGAGACCGTAGCGCAGCGCGAGCTGCTTTGCCGCTACGGGTGTACCAGCTACCAGGGTTATCTCTTCGGTCGCCCAGCGCCTGTTGAGGAGTTCGCTAGTGAGGTACAGAACGACTGGCGCACCTGACCGAAGCAGCGCTCCAAAGGTGCTCCAAACAAGTTATGCAGGCACCGCCTTCGGCTGCCCCAGCGACCGCAAGATGTCCCGCACCATCTGGGCCCGGTCCTTCGGGTCCTTCAGCTCGCGTTCAATGCGCAGCTTCTCGTTGCCCGCCAGCTTGATGTGCTTGTTCTTCTGAATCAGTTCAATGATCCGCATGGGGTCGATGGGCGGCTGGGGCTTGAAGGTGATGTTGATGACTCCGGGGGCGGCGTCCACCTTCACGACGCCGTAGGGCTGGCTCAGCACGCGCAGGCGGTGCACGTCGATGAGGGTCTGGGCCTGCGGCGGCAGCTTGCCGAAGCGGTCCACGATCTCTTCGAGCAGGCCGTCGATTTGGTCGGGGTTCTTGGCCGTGGCCAGCTTCTTGTAGAACGACAGGCGCAGGTGCACGTCGCCGCAGTAGTCGTCGGGCAGCAGGGCGGGGGCGTGCAGGTTGATGTCGGTGGTCACGCTCAGCGGGCTGAGCAGGTCCGGCTCCTTGCCGGCCTTGAGTGCCTTGACGGCTTCATTGAGCATCTCGTTGTACAGCTGGAATCCCACCTCCAGCATGTTGCCGCTCTGGTTTTCGCCCAGCACCTCGCCCGCGCCGCGGATCTCCAGGTCGTGCATGGCCAGGTAGAAGCCGCTGCCCAGTTCTTCCATCTGCTGGATGGCATCGAGCCGCTGCGCGGCCTGCTTGGTCAGGCCCTCGGTGTCGGGCACCATGAGGTAGGCGTACGCCTGGTGGTGGCTGCGGCCCACGCGGCCGCGCAGCTGGTGCAGCTGCGCCAGGCCGAACTTGTCGGCGCGGCTCATGATGATGGTGTTGGCCGTGGGCACGTCGATGCCGGTCTCGATGATGGTCGAGCACAGCAGGATGTTGTAGCGCTGGGCCACAAAGTCGCGCATCACGCGCTCCAGTTCGCGCTCCGGCATCTGGCCGTGGGCGACGGCGATGCGGGCCTCGGGCAATATTTCTTCGAGTTTCTGGCGGCGGTTTTCGATGGTCTCCACCTCGTTGTGCAGGAAGTACACCTGCCCGCCGCGCTTCAATTCACGCAGCACCGCCTCGCGGATGACGCCCGTGCCCTCGTTGCGCACGAAGGTCTTGATCGCCAGGCGCCGCTGCGGCGCGGTGGCGATGACCGACAGGTCGCGCAGGCCTTCCAGTGCCATGCCCAGCGTGCGCGGGATGGGTGTTGCCGTGAGGGTCAGCACATCGACCTCGGCGCGCAGGGCCTTCATCTGCTCCTTGTGGCGCACGCCGAAGCGGTGTTCCTCGTCGATGATGAGCAGGCCCAGGTTGTGGAACTTGGTGGATTCGGAGAGCAGCTTGTGCGTGCCCACCACGATGTCCACCGTGCCGTCGCCGATGCCCTTGATGGCGGCGGTGATCTCCTTGCCCGAGCGAAAGCGCGACACCTCGGCAACCTTGACCGGCCACTTGCTGAAGCGGTCTACCAGCGTCTGGTAGTGCTGCTCGGCCAGCAGGGTCGTGGGCGCGAGGAAGGCCACCTGCTTGCCGCCCGTGACGGCCACGAAGGCCGCGCGCAGCGCCACCTCGGTCTTGCCGAAGCCCACGTCGCCGCAGACCAGGCGGTCCATGGGGCGGGGGCTGATCATGTCCTGGATGACGGCGTGAATGGCGGCGTTCTGGTCGGCCGTTTCTTCAAAGCCGAAGTCGTTGGCAAAGGTCTCGTAGTCCTGCGGGCTGTAGCGGAAGGCGTGGCCCTCGCGCGCCGCGCGGCGGGCATAGATGTTGAGCAGCTCGGCCGCGCTGTCGCGCACCTGCTCGGCGGCCTTGCGCTTGGCCTTTTCCCACTGGCCGCTGCCCAGCTTGTGCAGCGGCGCCTCATCAGCGCTGACGCCGGTGTAGCGGCTGATGAGCT
Source organism: Acidovorax sp. GW460-11-11-14-LB4 (assembly GCF_059423685.1). Classification (NCBI taxonomy): domain Bacteria; kingdom Pseudomonadati; phylum Pseudomonadota; class Betaproteobacteria; order Burkholderiales; family Comamonadaceae; genus Acidovorax; species Acidovorax sp. GW460-11-11-14-LB4. Next base: position 22,021 of record NZ_JBWKYJ010000057.1, read on the forward strand.
GTAGCTGGCTCACGGGCACGTAGAGCACGGCCTTGTCGGCGTATTCCAGGTGCAGGAACTCCTGCATGGCGGGCGTGCCGTCGGGGTTCTTGTTGCCCACGTCCATGTTGACCAGGCCCCGGTAGCGGCCGATGCCGTGCGCGCTGTGTACCACGGGGTCGCCCACATTGAGCTCGGCCAGGTCCTTGATCAGGGCCTCGACATCGCTCACCTGCTCCTGCTTTTTGCGGCGGCGCGTGGTGGGGCCGGCGGCGAAGAGTTCGGTCTCGGTGACGAAGTCGATGCCGTCCTCGATCCAGCTGAAGCCCACGGTGAGGCCGGCGGTGGCGATGCCCACCTTCTCATCGTCCGCGCCCTGGAACTCGACCAGCGAGTCGAAGGCCGGCGGGTTTACCCCGCTGGCGCGCAGAAAGTCGAGCAGGCTCTCGCGCCGGCCATCGCTCTCAGCCAGCAGCAGCACGCGGTGTTGCGTGTTGCGGATGTGGGCGTGCAGCCGGGCCAGCGGGTCTTCGGCACCACGCACCACCGACAGGTCGCCCAGCTTCTGGAAGTGCGGGTTGTCGGCAATGTCCTCCACGCCGGGGCGGATGGACAGCTGGGCATGCTCCTTGGCGCGCGTGTAGAACTGGTCGGCCGAGAGGAACAGCGCCTCGGGTGGCAGCACCGGGCGCTCGGGGTCGCCCTGCACCAGGCGAAAGCGGTCTTTCGTGTCCTGCCAGAAGCGCTGGAAGGCGGGCTCCAGGTCGCCGTGCAACACCACGGTGGCTTCGCCGCCCAGGTAGTCGAACACGGTGGCGGTCTCGTCGAAGAACAGCGGCAGGTAGTACTCGATGCCGGCCGTGGCCACGCCCGCGCCCATGTCCTTGTAGATACGGCTTTTGGTCGGGTCGCCCTCGAGCATCTCGCGCCAGCGGCTGCGGAACTTGGCGCGCGCCTCATCGTCCATGGGGAACTCGCGGCCGGGCAAGAGGCGCACCTCGGGCACGGGGTACAGGCTGCGCTGGCTGTCGGGGTCGAAGGTGCGGATGCTGTCGATCTCGTCGTCGAACAAATCCACGCGGAAGGGCACGAGCGAGCCCATGGGGAACAGGTCGATCAGCCCGCCGCGCACGGAGTACTCGCCCGGGCTCACCACCTGCGAGACATGGCTGTAGCCCGCCAGCGTGAGTTGGGCCTTGAATTTGGCCTCGTCGAGCTTTTGCTTGACCTTGAAGTGGAAGGTGTAGCCCGCGAGGAAGGAGGGCGGCGCGAGCCGGTACAACGCGGTGGTGGCGGGCACCAGCACGACATCGGCTTCGCCCTGCGAAATGCGCCACAGCGTGGCCAGCCGCTCGCTGATCAGGTCCTGGTGCGGGGAGAAGGTGTCGTAAGGCAGCGTCTCCCAGTCTGGGAACAGTGCGCAGCGCAGGCCCGGCGCAAAAAAGGCCATTTCGTCGATGAGCCGCTGTGCATCGGTGGCGTCGGACGTGACGATGGCGGTGGTGTGGCCAGCGGCCTTGTCGCGCTCGGCCAGGCGTGCCAGCAGCAGGGAGTCGGCGCTGCCCACGGGGCGGGGCAGGGCAAAGCGTTTTCCGGGGGAGAGTTTGGGGAGTTCCATGCGGACGGCGTCGTCAGTGGGCCCACCGCATCCCCAGGGGCGCGAAACACGCACGGGCTGGATCGGGGGCAACGAGAGATTTTAGAATGAGCGCTCCATGACTGCTCCTCTGTTGCACCCTTCGCTCACCCCCTTGTCGGCCCAAGGGCGTTTTTGGGCCTTGGTGCCCTGTGCAGGGGTCGGGTCGCGGGCCGTGCCGGCAGGCGCAGGCATGGCCCCTTCTGCTCAGCCTGTGCAGGCATCGACCGTGGCGGCTTTTTCGCCCACCTCAGCGCTGTCTGCCAATGCGCCCGTGGCGGTTGCCCCGTTGCCCAAGCAATACCACCTGGTGGCAGGCCATCCGATGGTGCTGCACACACTGGCTGCGTTTGCCGGAGTCGGGCGCTTGCTGGGTACGCTGGTGGCCGTGGCGCCGGGGGATCACTTTCTGGATGCCCATGCCCATCCCGCATTTTTTGTGGTGGAGTGTGGTGGCCCCACGCGTGCCGACACGGTGCTGGGTGGCCTCAAGGCGCTGCTCGATCGTGGTGCCCAGCCTGGCGACTGGGTGCTGGTGCATGACGCAGCGCGCTGCCTCGTGACCTCAGAGCAGATCGATGCGCTCATCGACCAATGCGCGGGCGACAGTGTGGGTGGCCTGTTGGCGCACAAGCTGGCCGACACGCTCAAGACTTCCATCGACGGCCCGGGTGGCGTGCGCGTGGCCTCCACCGTGGACCGCAGCGACAAGTGGCTGGCGCAGACGCCGCAGATGTTCCGCATCGGCCCGCTGATGGAGGCCATCGACAAGGTGGGCTCCAACGTGACCGATGAAGCCAGTGCGATGGAGGCCCTGGGTTTTCACCCCCGGCTGGTGCCCGGCGGAGCACAGAATTTCAAGGTCACTTACCCGGACGATTTCGCGCTGGCGGCTGCGGTGCTGGCCCAGCGTGCGCACAGCACCACGCTGGAACGCTTTGGCGGGGAGCGGGGGCAGGTGAGTACGGCCCCAGGCAAGAAGAATCTTTTTTAGTCAGCTGCGCATGGCGCTGCCCGCATCACTGGCGCGCTGACTGCGTTGCTCATCGAGGGAAGCCGTCCGACGTTCCCCGCGACTCCTCACACAAACCTTCACAAAGGCAGACAAATGAATTTCAGGATTGGAGAAGGCTGGGACGTACATGCGCTGGTGCCCGGCCGCCGCCTGGTGATTGGTGGGGTGGAGATCCCTCACCCGACAGGCCTGCTGGGCCACTCGGACGCCGACGTATTGCTGCACGCCATCACCGACGCGCTGCTGGGCGCGGCGGCACTGGGAGACATTGGTCGCCATTTCCCCGACACCGATGCTGCGTTCCGGGGCGCAGACTCGGGCGTGCTGCTGGCCGAGGTGGCGCGGCGGGTGCGCTCAGCGGGCTTTGAGATCGGCAACATCGACAGTACGGTTGTCGCCCAGGCCCCACGCCTGGCGGCGCACATCCCCGGCATGCGGGCCGCCATCGCCCGCGCGGTGGGTGTGGCAGAGGACCAGGTCAATGTGAAAGCCAAGACGGCCGAGCGCCTGGGCCCGGTAGGGCAGGGGCTGGCCATGGAGGCACGGGCCATAGCGCTGGTCTACCGGGCGTAAGCCGCAGGGGATTGGCCCGGCCTTTGGCGCAGGGTCTTGCAGCGCTCAGCTGCTGCTGCGCTCCACGATGGAAAAGCCGATGTCCACCACGGGCTGTGCGACTGCCTTGCCCTCGGCCCGGTCGGCAATCCACTGAGCTGCTGTCTGGCCCATGCGTGTGCCGTCGATGCGCACGGTGGAAAGAGCCGGGCTGACGGTCGCGGCAAAGTCGATGTCGCCAAACCCCATCACAGCGAGTTGCTGAGGCACTGCGATTGCACGGGCCCTGGCTTCGGTGAGCACGCCCAGGGCGAGCATGTCGGAGCTGCAGAACACTGCGTCGATATCGGGCACGTCGGCCAGCAGGGCTGCGAGCCCGGCACGGCCATCTGCGTGGGTGGTGGGTGATTTACCCAGTCGCACGGCGGGCGGGCGCAGACCCTGGTGCGCGGCGGCGTCCGCAAACCCCTGAGCGCGCCGCGCCGCGCGCTCGTCTCCGCCACTGAGCAGCGCCAGCCGTCGCCGTCCCCTGGCGAACAGGTGCTCGCACACGGCGGCGCCCAGCGCTTCGTGGCGCAGGCCGACCAGCATGTCGATGGGGGTGTCCGTGAAGTCCCAGGTTTCCACCACCGGAATGCCCGAGGCCATCAGCAACCGCCGCCCCTCGGGTGAGTGCATGACCCCCGTGAGCACGATCCCGTCGGGCCGCCGGCCCACGATGGCGCGCAGCAACTCGTCTTCGCGTGAACGGGCGTAGCCCACCTGGCCCACCATGACCTGAAAGCCGCGCAGTTCCAGCGCATCGGTGAGGGCCTGCACCATTTCACCAAACAGTGGCCCCGTGAGCGTGGGGACCAGTGCCGTCACCACATGGCTGCGCGCCGAACGCAACCCGCCTGCCACCAGGTTGGGTACATAGCCCAAAGTGGAAACGGCTTCCTGAACCCGTTGCCGTGTGCGCTCAGACACCTGCTGCGGCGTGTTGATGGCGCGCGACACGGTAATCATCGACACGCCTGCCCGTTCGGCCACCTCGCGCAGCGTGACCGCCGAGCGGTCGCGGCCGGAGGGTGGGGCAGTGCGGGCCGGGTCAGGAGCTTGCATGGTGGTGGAGTCTAAAGGGCGCGTGACTTCGGGCTGGCACCGTGCACACCCCTGCGCGAGGGCACTCCAGTGAAATTCGTCAACATAAGGGTTTTCACTATGTTGTCTGATGATGTTAACGTTAACATTTGCATAAATTGCAGAAATTTCCCCTTTTAGAGCAGAAATTCTGTGACTTGTACGATCTTTAAAGACCTCTTACCCACCGCCCGCTTTTCACCATGACCCCGCAAGAACTCAAAACCATCATGGGCTCCGGCCTGCTCTCGTTCCCCATCACCGACTTCGACGAGCAGGGCAACTTCCGCCCCAAGACCTACATCGAGCGCCTGGAGTGGCTCGCCCCCTATGGCGCCAGCGCCCTGTTTGCCGCCGGTGGCACGGGTGAGTACTTCTCGCTGTCCGGCCCCGAGTACAGCGAGGTCATCAAGACGGCCGTGGATACCTGCCGGGGCAAGGTGCCGATCATTGCCGGTGCCGGTGGCCCCACCCGCACGGCCATTGCCCATGCCCAGGAGGCCGAGCGCCTGGGTGCCCACGGCATCCTGCTGTTGCCGCATTACCTGACCGAGGCAGGCCAGGAAGGCCTGATCGCCCATGTGGAGCAGGTCTGCAAGAGCGTGAAGTTCGGTGTGATCGTCTACAACCGCGACCGCACCAAGCTCACGGCCGAGTCCCTGGCCATCCTGGCAGAGCGTTGTCCGAACCTGGTGGGGTTCAAGGACGGTGTGGGCAACATCGAGACCATGTCTTCCATCTACATGAAGATGGGTGACCGCTTCTCGTACCTGGGCGGTCTGCCCACGGCGGAGGTGTATGCCGCTGCCTACAAGGCGCTGGGCACGCCGGTGTATTCGTCGGCGGTGTTCAACTTCATCCCCAAGACGGCGATGGAGTTCTACAAGGCGGTGGCCAGCGATGACACGGCCACGCAGCACCGGCTGCTCAAGTCGTTCTTCATGCCGTACCTGGCCATCCGCAACCGGGTGGAGGGCTATGGCGTGTCGATCATCAAGGCGGGGGCACGCATCGTGGGCCATGACGGCGGGCCGGTGCGGGCGCCGCTGACGGACCTCAAGCCCCACGAGATGGAAGAGCTCAAGGCACTGATTGACAAGCTCGGGCCGCAGTGAACGCTGTCTGCGGATTCATTCCTTTCCTCATCCACCCCCGAGGCCCCGCAGAGGGCCTGCCATCACTACTTTCGGAGACACCCTCATGTACGTTGCCAAGAAACTGTTGCTTGTTGCTGCCGCCTGTGGCCTTGCCTTTGCCGCATCTGCGCAGACCGCCGCGCCTGCTGCCACCTGGCCCGATAAACCCGTGACCATCGTCGTGCCGTTCCCGGCCGGCGGTTCCACCGACATGGTCGCCCGCGCCATGGCCCTGCACATGGGCGACAAGTTGGGCCAGAACTTCGTGGTAGACAACCGCCCAGGTGCCACGGGCACACTGGGCGCGGGCATGGTCAAGCGCGCGCCAGCCGATGGCTACACGCTGCTGGTGTCGTCGCTGGGTGCCTTTGTCGTGGCGCCGCACTTGCTCAAGAGCGTGCCGTACGACGCCCTCAAGGACTTTGACTACATCACCGTTCCGGTACAGGCGCCCAACGTGCTGGTCGCAGCCCCCGGACAGAAGGCGCGCACCGTGAAGGAGGTGATCGCCCAGCTCAAGGCCAACCCGGGCAAGGTGAGTTTTGCCAGCTCGGGCAACGGCTCGTCAGACCACCTTTCTGCCGAAGTGTTCTGGCAGCAGAGTGGCACCGAAGGCCTGCACATTCCCTACAAGGGTGGCGCACCGGCCATCAACGACCTGCTGGGCGGGCAGGTGGAGTTCTCGTTCCAGAACGTGAACGCCGTGTTGCAGCACATCCGTGCGGGCAAGCTGCACGCCATCGCTGTGACGGGCGACAAGCGCAGCCCTGTGCTGCCGGATGTACCCACGCTGGCCGAAGCGGGCGTGGCCGGTGCTGAGGTGTACTCCTGGCAGGGCATGGCCGCACCCAAGGGCCTGCCGCCTGCACTCAAGAAGAAGCTCGCGGACGCAGCCATCGCAGCCATCAACGACCCGGCCGTGAAAAAGCGCATGCTGGACCAGGGCCTGGAGATTGTCGGCAGCACGCCCGAAGCCTTCACCGCCTACCAAGCGCGCGAATTTGCCCGTTGGAAGACCGTGATCGAGACCCGAAAAATCACCGCTGATTGAGCCCTGCCACGAGGCGCCGGGCGCGCCTCATCCTCGTTTTCTGACCACCATGACCAACTCTTCCAATCCTTCTGCCACCAGCACCCCCGTTATCACCGAGCTCCGCGTGGTGCCTGTGGCGGGCCACGACAGCATGCTCATGAACCTGAGCGGCGCGCACGGTCCATTCTTCACGCGCAACCTGCTCATCCTGCGTGACAGCGCGGGCAACACAGGCGTGGGTGAAGTGCCCGGCGGCGAGAAGATCCGCCAGACCATCGAAGATGCGCGACCGCTCATCGTGGGCCAGCCCGTGGGTCACCACAACGCCGTGCTCAATGCCATGCGCGCCCAGTTTGCCGACCGCGATGCGGGCGGGCGTGGCCTGCAGACCTTTGACCTTCGCATCACCATCCATGCCGTGACGGCGGTGGAGTCGGCCTTTCTCGATCTGCTGGGCCAGCACCTGGGCGTGCCCGTGGCCGCGCTGCTGGGCGACGGCGTGCAGCGCACATCGGTGCAAATGCTGGGCTACCTGTTCTATGTGGGCGACCGCACCAAGACCGATTTGGCCTACCGCACCGAGCCCGGCGCTGACAACGACTGGTTCCGCCTGCGCAACGAAAAGGCGATGACGGCTGAGGGCATCGTGCGCCTGGCCGAGGCCGCTTACCAGCGCTATGGCTTTGCTGACTTCAAGCTCAAGGGCGGTGTGCTGCGTGGCGAGGAAGAGGTCGAGGCCATCCGCGCGCTGCACGAGCGCTTCCCCGAAGCGCGCGTGACGCTGGACCCCAATGGCGGCTGGCTGTTGAAAGACGCCATCCGCCTCACGCGCGACCTGCATGGCGTGATGGCCTATGCCGAAGACCCCTGCGGCGCAGAAGGCGTGTTCTCGGGCCGCGAGGTGATGGCCGAGTTCCGCCGCGCCACCGGCCTGCTCACCGCTACCAACATGGTGGCCACCGACTGGCGCGAAATGGCGCACAGCCTGGCGCTGCAGTCGGTGGATATTCCGCTGGCAGACCCGCATTTCTGGACCATGGCCGGATCAGTGCGTGTGGCGCAGATGTGCCAGGCCTTCGGCCTGACCTGGGGCTCGCACTCCAACAACCATTTCGATGTTTCGCTGGCCATGTTCACCCACGTTGGCGCCGCTGCCCCGGGCCGCGTGACCGCGATCGACACGCACTGGATCTGGCAGGACGGCGAGCGCCTGACGAAGCAGCCGTTCCAGATCCGGAATGGTTTCATTGACCTGCCCGAGAAGCCCGGTCTGGGAGTAGAGCTGGACATGGACGAGGTTGAGCGCGCCCACCGCCTGTACCTGCAGCACGGCCTGGGCGCACGCGACGACGCGATTGCGATGCAGTACCTGATCCCCGGCTGGAAGTTCAACAACAAGTCACCTTGCATGGTGCGCTGAGGCGGTTCAAAAACACAAAGCCCTCCAGTGGAGGGCTTTGTGTTGGTGGCAGGGCAGGGGATCAGGCCATCCGGTCTTCCGCCCGTCGCCGGGGCAGCTGGCGCTTGACGGATGGGCGCTGCAGGCGCTGCTTGGGGTCCACGCCCTCGGGCAGGCTGGTGGCGCGCTGCAGTTGCAGGTGGGCCACCAGGCCTCCGGTGCTGGAGTTGGCCAGCGCAAAAATGCCGCCCATGCGCTGCACCGTCTTGTCCACAATCGACAGCCCCAGGCCTGCACCTGCCGCTGCCGTGCGCGCCGAGTCGCCCCGGAAGAACGGCTTGGTGAGGTTGGACAGCTGCTCAGGCGGCACGCCAGCGCCGTGGTCGCGCAACTTGATCAGCACCCAGTTTTCGCGGCTCTTGGCGGCGATGTCCACGTTGGTGATGCCCGTGTCCTCGTTCTTGCCGTAGCGCCGGGCGTTTTCCAGCAGGTTGGAGATCACACGGGCCAATTCCACCTCGTCTGCCAGCACGTTCAGGTCCTCAGGCACCGCCATGGTGATCTGCAGCTCGCGGTGGTCCTGCACCGCGTACACACACGACGACACCACCGCATGCAGGTTCACCGGGGTCAGCGTGACGTGGTCGGGCCGTGCGTAGTCCAGAAACTTGTCGATGGTGGCGTCTAGCTGCACGATGTCGGCCACCATGTGCTCGCGGGCCACTTCGTCGGTCACGCTCATCTCGGTTTCCAGCCGCAGGCGCGCCAGCGGCGTGCGCAGGTCGTGCGAAATGCCTGCCAGCATCACGGCGCGGTCCTGTTCCAGCTTGGCCAGCTTTTGGGCCATACGGTTGAAGCCGATGTTCACCTCGCGGATTTCGCTGGTCACCACTTCTTCGTCGAGGTGGCTGGCGGCAAAGTCACCGTCTTTGACGCGGTTGGCCGCATAGGACAGCTGCTTGAGCGGGCGGTTAATCAGCCGTGCAATGGCCGCAGCGCCGGCCAGCGACAGCGCGGCGGCCGTGATCAGCCAGATCAGCCAGGTGCGTCCCCCTGCCGGACTGAAGCGCGAGCGGTCCATCAACAGCCAGTTGGGGTCGCCGTTGATGTTGAAGCCGACCCACAGGCCGTTTTCCCCGTTCACGCTTTGCGCCACGATGGTGTCAGGGCCCAGGCGCATGGTCAACTCGTCGGTCAGGCGGTTGCCCAGGGCCGTCGGATCGAGCAGCGCGTACTTGTCCTTGGGCTCGCGCGGCAGGATGCGCACCCCCTCCTGGTCGGCCATGGTCTTGATGAGCGACACGCGCGCGATGGCGTCAGAGTGCACCAGCGCCGCGCGGCTCAGGTTCACCAGCGACGCAATCTGCTGCGCTGTCTGCAGCGTGCGCGGTTCAAACTCCAGCGCGCGCAGGGTTTGCAGCCACGCCAGGATGCTGCCCACCAGCAGCAGGGCCAGTAGAAAAAACGTGCGCCAGAAAAGGTTCAGACCGACGCGCGCACGCTGTTCCCGCGCCCGCCGAATGGCCTCCAGCGGGGCAGGGCTGGTGGCGTCGGAGGGGGCGGTGACAGACTTGCGGGACGAAGATCTCGGCTTGCCCTCAGTGTTGGCCATGAACTATCAGCTCGTTCCGTCCGGCACAAACACGTAGCCCACGCCCCAGACGGTCTGGATGTAGCGGGGCGCAGCGGCGTCCACTTCCACCAGCTTGCGCAGGCGCGATACCTGCACGTCCAGGCTGCGGTCGAAGGGCTCGAACTCGCGGCCGCGGGCCAGCAGAGCCAGCTTTTCGCGCGACAGGGGCTGGCGCGGGTGGCGCACCAGGGCCTTGAGCATGGCGAATTCGCCGGTGGTCAAAGGCAGTTCTTCGCCGTTGCGCTGCAGTGCGCGCGTGCCCAGATCGAAGGTGAAGGGGCCAAAGGTGACGACTTCGTTGTCGCCCGAGGGGGCGCCCGGGGCTTCCTGGGCGGGGCGGCGGCGCAGCACGGCGTGGATGCGGGCGAGCAGCTCGCGCGGGTTGAAGGGCTTGCCCAGGTAATCGTCGGCGCCCACTTCCAGGCCCACGATGCGGTCCACGTCCTCGCCTTTGGCAGTGAGCATGATGATGGGGGTGCGGTCGTTGGCGGCGCGCAGGCGGCGGCAGATCGACAAACCGTCTTCGCCGGGCATCATCAGGTCCAGCACGATGATGTCCACCGTCTCGCGCAGCAGCAGGCGGTTGAGGGCCTTGCCGTCTTCGGCAACCATGACTTCAAAACCCTCTTGGGTGAGGTAGCGGCGCAGCAGGTCGCGGATGCGGGCGTCGTCGTCCACTACCAGAACTTTGTCGGTGCGATTGGGTGTTGTGGCCATGTTGATCTCAAGTCCAATTTGTAACAGAGCCAATTCTGACCAGTTGGAACGCCGAAGTTCGGGTTTGGAGGCCGGGTTTGACCAACTGTTACAACATTTGCCCAGGTGCAGAACTTAGCAACTTCGCCCAAATTGGTGCGAACTTGGGTTCTCTTTCGCTCTCGATGTCCGCAATTGCTTTCAACAGGTCTGTTTGCGCCTGTTGGGCTAGATAAGCAACCTCTGACGCGTTCGGCTGGAGCTTTCCTTTTGCGATCGCAGACAACCGGCTGGCGGTGATTGCCATTTCCGTTGCCATCTGCTGCTGTTCCTTGCCTGAGCGGATTTTCGCAATAGCTATCAGTTCTGCAATACGCATAGTAAACTCCAATCGTTAAAATCGCGATCAATCGCTATAATCAATATCACGATCAATCGTGAATTGTGCGATTGATTTGAACTTTAACACCATGGAGCCACCCATGTCAGCCCTGCAGCTTCTTCTTCCTGAAATCGCCGCTCCCGAAGCGGCTAACGATTGCA
>NZ_JBWKYJ010000058.1:0-32499 GCF_059423685.1 Acidovorax sp. GW460-11-11-14-LB4
ACCCACCACTTGCCCCACCCACAGCGCAGCCACCTGGCCGGGCACAGACACGCCCGCCTGGTTGCGCTCAGCGCACCACGCGCGCGCCATGGGTGCTGACTCGAAAGTGCCTACGGTGATGTGCGGGGTGTAAGGCAGGTCCAGACGCAGCGCGTCGGCCAGCGCGCCGGTGTAGAGCGCGTCGTGCAGCAGAGACAACGCGGCATAGCCTTCGTCCGGCACCAGATAGGCATGGGCGCGCGGGCTGTGGGCGTCGGCCCCCAGCATGGCGTAGCGGCAGTGGAATGCGATGGGCGCCGTGCGCGTCGCCACCGCCGCCACATGGGCAAGGTAGGTGGCTTCGTCCACCGCGTTGCCAGCAAACACCAGGGTGAAATGCGGGCGCACCAGCGCGTGGCCGGTGGGGTCGTTGGCGGCGCGCCAGGTTTCGATGGCCTGCATGTCTTGCGGCGCGCAGGTGGGACAAGCAATGGTGTACAGGGGGCGATTCACGGGAGTAACCTCCGCACTGAGTCTGAAAAATAGCAACTGTTAGCTGAGACTGAGAGCAAGTATTCAGAGAGACAGTTCGTTGTTGGACCAAGCCACGGCGGAGCGTAAATGGATGACATCCAACATCAAGCTCCCATAACAAACGCCACTTGTTCAATCACACCCAGGATGGGACGATGAAAGTTTATGTTGATACAGGTGGCATGTTGAAAGAGGTCGCAGAGCTTGAAGCCTCGGGACTGATCACAACTCACTACTTCCCTTTTGAACAACGCAGCCGGAAGGTGACAAATTTCGTCCCAGGATCGGCTTCCACTTGGGAACAAGCCCATTTGAGCTGGGCTGAAGATACGGGCAGTTGGGATGACGATGCACTAACAACTAACTTTGAGCCACTGAGAAAACTCATCGGTAAACGCGTCGATGCGCAACATCTCGACTCCGCTCTCAAAGCCGGGTGCTCCATCTTCATCACCAGTGACAGAACAGATATTAGGTCAAAGCGAGAGGCCATCGAAGCCATGACAGGCATCCGCGTATTCCACATGCCCACGGAGCTTGAAGCGCTGAGGCGATTGGCGGGCAGTCCACCTCGCAAGTCACCGTAAACACAGCCGGCTCACGACATGAGCCGGGCCGCACGGACTAAGCGCGCGCCAGCACCGCCAGCTCCTGGTGCAGCAGCAGTTCCACCTCCGCCGGTTCAAACTGGTCCTGCAGCAGCGGGATAGCAAAGCGGTATTCGCCGCCCTCGTGTTTGCGCAGCACGTAGGCCAGCTGCAGACGTGCCAGTGACTGGCGCAGGGCCTGCGCGTCGCCCGCGATGCCGTGGCTTTGTAGCAGCTGGGCCAGGGTGACCAGGCTGGACTGGCCCGCCTGGGCCGTGTGGTAGACCACGATGCGGTCGAGGCGGCAGGCGGCTTCGTCGTGGCTCAGGCGGCCCCAGCCGGCCAGTGCGTCCTGCACGGCCTGCGAGGCCAGGGCCTGGTCGAGATGGCGCTTTTCGATCACGCGTTCGCCGGGCAACAGCGCCTCCAGGCATTCCTGGCACAGGATGGCGACCAGGTTGGCGCGCTGGCCGCTGGCGTCCACCAGGCGGTTCACCAGGTGCTCGTTGTCAAAACCCAGCCGCAGCTTGCGCAGTGGCTCGGTGGCCAGTTCGCGGCAGGCATCGCGCTCCAGGCCGCCGATGGTCAGCACCTCGCCAAAGTTGCGCAGCGGGCTCTGGTAGTCCAGCACGGCGGTGGCGTACAAGTCCCAGAAGCCCGCGAGCATGAACCAGCAGCGGCCCTCCTCGCTGAGCGCGCGCAGGGTGGACAGCTGCACATAGCCATTGGACGATTCGTCGCGGAAGAACAGGTCGGCCTCGTCGATGAGCAGCACCAGGCGCTTGCCCTGGTACTGCGCCTGCAGGTGGTCCACGATGGCTTCGAGCGGTGTGTCGGCGCGCAGGCCAAACTGCAACGCCATGCGTGGCGCCAGGCGATGGTCGCGCAGCGAGACGTAGTGGCACACAGTGTGCGGGTGGCCCGCCATGCGGCGCTGCACGGCCTTGAGCAGACTGCTTTTGCCCAGCTGGCGCCCACCCACCACCAGGTAGTTGGCGGGCTCGCGGTTGATGACGCGGGCCAGCAGTTGCGCACGGCCGAAGAAGGCGCCTTCACGTGTGACACCGCCGCGCGTCTGGTAGGGCGAGATGCGGGTGATGCGCAGCTGTGCAGCCAGCAGGCGCAGCAGCACCTGCAGGGCGTCGCCGCCAATCAGCCATTCGGTCTGGCTGGCGCTGTCGGCCATCACATGCAGGTTGGCGCGGTCTTGTGCGTGGGCGTGCAGCAGCGGCCAGGGGGTGTCCACGCTGTGCTCGCTCAGGATCAGCAGCACATCGCTGCCGGTCTGCACGGCGCGCAGCTGGCGCAGCACGGTGGCTTCGTCGATGCCATGCGTGGGCACAAAGACCAGGCAACGGTCCAGCGACACGGGCAGGTCGGGCGGGAACGACCACTCAAACACCGCACCGGGCAGCGCCCAGTCGGTGCTGGGCTGGCAGCGGGCGGACACGCGTTCGGCCAGCGCGCGGGCCAGGGCCGGGGCGCGCTCGCTGCCCGTGGCCTGGGCGCAGGCCACCGCGCGGCGCCAGTCCACCAGGCGGACATCGGCGGCCTGCAGCGTGGGTTCCAGCCGCCGCAGCCAGCGCAGCAGCCGGTCGATGTGCGGCAGTCGCGCCAGCGGTGTGCGGCGCAGGCGCGCAGGGCGCAGCTGGCCCGCACCGATGAGCGGGTGGCGAACCACCCACAGTACGGCGCCCACACCAAAGATCACCGCGCACCACGCGATGAGCGAGCGCATCCAGCCAAAGGGGTCAGCGTCTGGCGCGGGCTTGGCAGGCTCGAAATCGTCGGTGCTGCCTTGTTGGCAGTTGATGGGCAGGTAGCCCTGCGGGATGGGCGGGTTGCCGGGGCGGCAGGTCCAGGTGTGGGTACCAGGCTGCAACTCCACCACCACCTGCGTGCCCGCCAGCTTGCCAAATTCGGGGTTGTGGGCAATGTCGGCCTGCAGCACATTGGGGCGCGGGGAAGTAACGCGCAGCTGCGGGTTGGCAATGGGCGGCGCGTACTTCTGAATGTCCGTGGGCCAGGCATCCAGCTCGTTGCGGGCGTTGACCATCGCCACACGCCACTGCACCAGCTCGCCCCACAGCGGCCCGACGTTCATTGCCGCCATGAACCTGTCTCGCGTGGCCGGGTTGTGCTGGGGCGTGAACACGGCGCTGGCCACAAACAGCGTGACCAGCGCAATGACCACGGCGCGCACCACGGGCCGGGACAGCCAGGGCGTCAGTCGGCCGAGCATGAATCCAGCACCATCCAGCCGGCCTCGCGCACCGTGGGGCTGCGCCAGTGCAGCCGCGCTGCGTCCCCCACGCCGCGCGCAAGGATGAGGTTGCCCCAGAACAGGCTGCGCAGGTCGTCGTCCTGCAGGTAGGGCCGTGCGCGGCCGAGGTCGTCCGCGCCCAGCAACTGCTGCAGGCGCGCCCGGCTGGCTGGCACCTGCGCCAGCGGCAGAAACGTTTGCCACAGGCGCGGGCTGCTGGCCAGGTGGGTGCGCAAGGCGCTGAAGGCGGGCTGGCCTTCGTGCAGGCTGGCGCCCGCGCCGGGGTGGTCCATCAGCCATTGCAGACCTTCTTCAAACAGCGCGGGATGGCCTCCGCTCAGGGCCTGCAGTGCAGCCACCACCGGCTCGGACCAGGGCTGCTCGGGCCAGCGGTGGCGAGCCAGTTGCAGCAGGTCGTCAAGCGACGGGTCGGGCCAGTGGTGGACCTGGGCGATGTTGAGCAGCGACAGGTCGCCACTGCGGTACTTGAGGTCGGCCAGCGCCTGCCCTCCGCACAGCAGCAGGTGCAGGCGGCCGCTGTGCATTTCGCTCAGGCTGCGCAAAATGCCCGCCAGGGTTTCGCGCAGCGCGGGCGTGCCCTGCTCGAAGCGGCTGACCAGGCAGAAGATGCGCTCGCCCGCAAGCAGGCGGCGCTCCAGCGCGGATTCAAACTCGTAGTCCGACGCCACATCGCCCAGCCCGCACTGGCGGCCGATGGCCGCGAAGTATTCGGCGGGCACGGTGCTCACGCTGTAGGGCGGCTGGATGTGCAGCACCGAGCCTTCGCCGTACTGCGCGCGGGCGCGCTGCAGCAGCTCGTGCCGGAACGGCGGCTGCCCCCAGTGCGCGGGCGACAGCAGCAGCGAGATGGGGTATGGCACCGCCTGGGCCAGTTGCGCAAACACCTTGTCCTGGAACGCGGCAAACGGCTGCGCACCGGTGGATTCGGCCTGCAGCGGAAACTCCGGCGCAAACCCAGCGGCGCTGAGCAGGCGGTTGGCCTCACTCTCCGTCAGGCGCAGGTACCGGGTGCAGGCCACCAGCTTGTCGCGCGAGCGCGGGTTGGGCACCGAGATGCCGTTGCGCCAGTTGTTGACGGCCTCACGGCTCAGGCCAATTTCGGTGGCCACGCCGGAGGCGCTGGCGCGGATGCGGCGCATGTAGACCGACAGAAGATCGGCAAAGGAATCGGGGGACATGGAGTTGTGGACTAACGAAGGCGGGTACACCGAGCCAAAACCAAGGGCTGCGAAAAACATGGGGATGGTGGGCAGGCATTGTCAGCCTTGCCAGACCACCGCCATCCCACTGCGCACTGCGGATGCACTACGCCAGGCGCTGCACCATGGGCCAGGCCTTGTAGCTGGCGAGACCACAGGCCGTGAGTACCGGGCTGTACAGCACCATGGCGCCGACCACCGACATCAGCCAGCCGGGCTCTTCGTACTCGTCGGTATCGTCGGCCTTGGCTGTCGCGCCCTCCTTCAAGGGCTCATTGCTGCGCCCCTCTTCTTGGCCCTCGCCCGAGTCGCCGGTCATCTCCTGCACCAGCATCACGGCCACCACCAGCAGCGAGACGGCCAGCAGCGCCAGGTAGCCGTATTGCAGCGCGGGCTGCGTGAGCGGATAGAAGTAGCCCGCCAGCAGAGCGGCCGGGGCCAGAAAGAACACGTGCATCATGAGCCGGTACCAGGGAATGCCGTCCGTCGGCCTTTCCAGCGCCCCCATGACCATGCGGTAGGTCAGCGCCCCCAGCACAAAGATCACCCCACCCCACCATTCGATTTGCGTCAGCATGTTGTTGTTCTCCTGAGATGCTTTTACTGGGGTGCCATCACCGTGGCGGGGCCGTCGTCGCCAGGCGGGGCGGCGTCATCGTCTCCGTCGTCCCCGCGCAGCTCCTTGTGTTCGGTGGCCATGTAGTACAGCGGCAGCGCCACGGCCAGCACCAGCCCCAGGCCCATCCACAGCCAGAAGCCCTTGAACAGCAGCACGGTGACCACCGTGAAGACCACTGCGTGCACCAGTCCCTTGAGCCCGGCGCGCAACAGCAGCACGGCCATCAGGCCCTGCACGGGCGACTTGCCGCTTTTGCCCATCGCCTTCGCCATCTCGACAAACGCCTCGGCCGCCTCCTGGGCCTCGCGCTTGCGCTTTTCTTCCTGCTGGCGCAGCTTGGCCACAGCCAGCGGCTTGGCCGGGTCTTTGGAACAGGCGTAGCGGTCTTCGGTCTCCCCGTCCTGGCCTTCGCCGTCCTGCTGCGCGGGCTCCACCACAGCGCGCCACTGCGGGTTGGCGTCCATGAACGCCCGGCGCGACACCCACTGGCCCCGGTCAAAGTGCATGCGCTCGGTTTCACCGACCTGGTCGTAGAACACCTCCAGCACCGCAGCCCGCAGGCCGTGGGCGAACAGGGTCTCCAACGCGCGCAGCGGCAGGTCGTCGTGCGTGCCGGTGTCGAACCGCAGCGTGAGGTGACCGGGTTCGGCAACCGCCTCCTGGTTGAACCATTGGGCATCCCACAGCGCATCGAGATCGGCGCCGCCAAGCTTGTCGGCCCAGCGCCGTGCCTGCTCGGTGTTGCCCGTGGCAAGGTACTGGTAGACCAACTGGCCCATCTTGAGCTTGATCGGGTCTTCGAAGAACAGGTGCAGGGTATGGGTGTTTTGCGACATGGCTCTGGGGATGGGGTGGGTCCGTGTGAAAGTGCACGAATTGTTACCGCCCGATCAGGACCTGTCCCTCGCAACGTTGTCCACCCCCCACACCCTGTGCACTGGACAGGACGTCAACCGCCCACACCACCCAAGCCGCCCACGCCGCCCGCAGGTGCGGCGCACGGGGCGCGCTCAGCCCTGTGCGCGCTGGGCCTGTAGGCGCGCCCGCGTGCGCAGCGCCACGTCCTTCACCCAGGGCTGGGCAGCCCAGTGGCGCTGGGCAAAGGCCTGTATCTGATCGGCATACGACAGCGATGCGCCGATCACATCTTGTCCCTGCAGGAACATGCTCTGGTGCCGGTCGGACAGCACAAACTGCGCGCTGTGCCCCGCGCTGCGCACCATGCGCTGCTGTACATCGATGGTGATTGCCAGGGGGCCTCGCAGCTGCACAGCCTGCGCCTTGAAGGCCTGCACATCCGCCTCGGAAACCATGGCCAGCAGCAGGCGGTTGTTGAGCGCATTGGAGTAGAAGATTTCGCCAAAGCTCGATGCCACCACGGCCCTGAAGCCGTACTGCTGCATGCCCCACACCGCGTGCTCGCGGCTGGAGCCGCAGCCATAGTTGGAGCCCGCGATGAGCACATCCACCCCCTGGAAAGCCGCCTGGTTGAGGACGAAATCCGGGCGTGGCAATCCTTCCCCGTCAAACCGCAGATCGTAAAACAGACCGGGAGCCAGGCCCGACTTGTCGATACCGCGCAGGAACTGCTTGGGCATGATCTGGTCGGTGTCGAGGTTGGCAATGTCGAGCAGGGCCGCCTGGCCGTGCACGATGGTGTGCTGATCGGCGCTCATGCTGGCACCTCCAGGGTACGGACGTCGGTGATGCAACCGGTGACGGCGGCGGCTGCAGCCATGGCTGGGCTCACCAGGTGGGTGATGGCGCCCCGGCCCTGGCGGCCTTCGAAATTGCGGTTGGTGGTGGATGCGCAGCGCTGGCCGGGGGCGAGCACGTCGTCGTTCATGGCCAGGCACATGGAGCAGCCGGGCTGGCGCCACTCAAAGCCTGCGGCCACCAGGCGCTCGGCAATGCCCTCCGCCTCGGCCTGGGCCTTCACTGCGCCGGAGCCGGGCACCACCATGGCGCGCACGCCGTGGGCCACGTGGCGGCTGCCCACAATGCGGTCTACCTCGCGCAGGTCTTCAATGCGCGCATTGGTGCAGGAGCCGATGAAAACATGCTGCACGGGCACACCCTGCAGGGACTGGCCGGCGACGAGCCCGGTGTATCGCAGCGCTTGCTCGGCGCTGCTGCGCTGCACGGCATCGGCCAGTTCTTCGGGACGGGGAACCGTGGCGTTGATGGCCATGGCCTGGTCGGGGCTAGTGCCCCAGGTGACGAACGGGGCGACGTCAGCCGCGTCAAACACATGTTCCGCATCAAATGCAGCGCCCTCGTCACTGTGCAGGGTGGCCCAGTGCGCCAGTGCCTGCGCTCGCATGTCGCCCGCAATGTCGGGGGCCTTGGCCAGCACGTAGTCAATGGCGGTGGCGTCGGGTGCGATCAGTGCGCCTCGGGCGCCCGCCTCCACGGCCATGTTGCACAGCGTGAAGCGCGCCTCCACCGACAGCGCGCCAATGGCGCTGCCGCAGAACTCCACCACATAGCCGCGTGCGCCCTGCGCACCGATGCGGCTGATGACCATGAGGATCAGGTCCTTGGCCGTGGTGCCGCTGGGCAGCACACCGTCCACGCGGATGCGCATGTCTTTGGCCAGGCGGTAGACCAGCGTCTGGGTGGCCAGCACATGCTCGACCTCCGAGGTTCCGATGCCAAAACCCAAGGCCCCCAGTGCCCCGTAGGTGGTGGTGTGGCTGTCGCCGCAGATGATGACCATGCCCGGGCGCACCATGCCGTGTTCGGGCGCGATCACGTGCTCGATGCCCTGCAAAGGGTCGTTGGTGTCGAACAGCGGGATGCCGTGGCGGTCGCAGTTGGCCTTGAGGTTGGTGGCCTGCAGGGCCGAGGGCGGGTCCTGGATGGTGCGCCAGCGCACCGGGTGCGTGGGGATGATGTGGCTCACCACCGCCACGTTCTGCCCCGGCACGGGTACGCCGCGCCCGGCCTCGTGCAGGCCGGCAAAGGCCTGGGGGCTGGTGTATTCATTCATCAGGTGCAGGTCGCAAAACAGCAGCACGTTCTGTTCGTCCAGAACGGCCACGGTGTGCGATGCCACCAGCTTCTGGTAGAGCGTTGAGGGAGTGGTCATGGTCAGCGTCGGGGGTTGTCGTTGGGTGCGGCCTTACCGGTCGGCCAGCAGGAAGGGCAGCGCCGCGTTGAGCAGCGCATCAGGGGCCTCCTCGGCGATGTAGTGGCCGCAGGGCAATGCATGGCCGCGCACGTCGGCCGCCACGCGCTGCCACTCGGCCAGGGGCTGGAAGCACTGGTGCACCACGCCCTGCTCGCCCCACAGCGCCAGCAAAGGCATGGGCAACTGGCGGCCCGCATCGCGGTCGGCACGGTCGTGCACCAGGTCGATGCCCGCAGAGGCACGGTAGTCCTCGCAGATGCCATGGGCCGTGCCGGGCAATGCCAGGCAGCGCACGTACTCGGCCAGGGCGCGTGGATCGAACGGGGCAAGACCCGCACTGCGCCGACCCATCACGTCGCGCAGGTAGGCGGCAGGGTCGGCCTCGATCAGGCGCTCGGGCAGCGGCGCGGGCTGGATCAGGAAGAACCAGTGCCAGTAGGCACGGGCAAAGGCGTTGCTGGCCTGTTCGTACATGGCCAAGGTGGGCGCTATGTCCAGCAGCACCATCCGCTGCACGGCCGCCGGGTGGTCGGCTGCCAGGCGGTGCGCCACGCGGGCGCCCCGGTCATGGGCCAGCACGGTGAAGCGCGGGTGGCCCAGGTGCTGCATCACGGCCAGCATGTCGGCGGCCATGGTGCGTTTGCTGTAGAGCAGGTGCTCCGCGTCGCCCTCGGGCTTCGCCGAATCGCCATACCCGCGCAGGTCCGCCAGTACCAGCGTGAAGTGCTGCGCCAGCTTTGGCGCCACCTTGTGCCAGATGGCCGAGGTCTGCGGGTGCCCGTGCAGCAGCAGCAAGGCCGGGCCTGTGCCGCCCACCAGCGTGTGGATGTGCTGGCCGTCGGGCGTGGGCACGCGGCGGGCGGTGAAGCCGGGGAAAAGCGGGGTCGTCGTGGTCGTGGTCATGGGTGTCGGTGGGTATTGCAGCGCAGACGTGTTCACTCTGCCGTGATGCCCCGCTCCTTGATGAGCTTGGCCCATTGCGGCATTTCCTGCTCCAGCCGGGCGCGGGCCTGCTCTGGCGTCGAAGGCGTCGGGTCGAATCCATCCCTGGCCATGCGCTCTCTCAGAGCGGGGGTGTTGAGTGCCTGGTTCAGGCTGGTGTTGAGCTTATCGATGACTGGCTTGGGTGTGCCGGCCGGCGCAAACACGATGAACCAGGTTTCAAACATGTAGCCCGGCAGGCCAGCCTCGGCAATGGTGGGCACGTCGGGCATCAGTGGTGAACGCTTCGTGCCCGTGACGCCCAATGCGCGCAGCTTGCCCGCCTGCACATGCGGCTGCGCTGCAGACAGCACCGGGAAGCTCATGGCCACCTGGCCGGACATGGTGTCGATCATGGCCGGGCCGCCGCCACGGTAGGGGATGTGCACGATGGGCGTGCCTGCCACGGCCTTGAACAGCTCGGCCGACATGTGGAAGGTGCTGCCCGCCCCCGCTGAACCATAGGAGTATTGCCCCGGCTTGGCCTTGAGCAGGGCCACCAGTTCCCTGACGTTCTTGGCTGGCAACGCGTTGTTGACCACCAGCACATGCTGCGAACTGGCCACCATGCCGATGGGCGCTAGGTCCTTCAGGGTGTCGTACGGCATCTTGGCCGTCAGGCTGGGGTTGATGGCCAGGGACACAGTCTGCAGGCCGACGGTGTAGCCGTCCGGTGCGGACTTGGCCACCATGTCCACGCCGATGTTGCCGCCCGCGCCGCCCTTGTTCTCGATGAACAGCGAGCCGCCCAGGGCCTTGCCCCATTCGTCGGTGATCAGGCGGGCCGCAATGTCCGCGCTACCGCCGGGTGCATAGGGCACCACGAGCTTGATGGCCTTGGCGGGGTATGCCTGGGCCCATGCGCCAGCGGCGGCAGACAAGGTCAGTGCGGCCGTGGCCACGGCGCGCCATGTTCGTGCCCGCCAGGGGTGGGATGTGTTCATGGGTTTGTCTCCTGCAAGGTTCTTGTGTTGTGTTGCAGTGACATCTTATGAGTGAGCAGGATTCACATAAAGTCATTCAAAATTACTTCATTCGTAAATCAAACACACTAATCACCCACAAGCCCATGGACGCTTTTTCCGACTTGCGGTTTTTTGCACTGCTGATGAAGGAAGGCAGCCTCGCGGCTGCCGCCCAGCAGATGGGCATCACTCCCCCGGCCGCCAGCAGGCGGCTGGCGCAGCTGGAACGGCGGCTGGGCGTGCGGCTGCTGCGCCGCACCACCCGACGCATGAGCCTGACGCCCGAGGGTGAGACCTACCTGCTCGACGGCGCGCGCATCCTCGGTGACCTGAATGCGCTGGAGCGCACCGTGGCTGGCGCGCGCAGTTCGCCACGCGGGCTCATCAAGCTGGCAGCCACGCTGGGTTTTGGCCGAATGCACATTGCCCCCGCCCTGTCGGCGTTTGCACGCGCCTACCCCGAGGTGGAGGTGCAGCTGCACCTGACAGACCGGCCCGTGAACCTGGTGGAACAAGGCTTTGACGCCGCCGTGCGATTTGGCGACCTGCCGGACTCACGCCTCACGGCCCGCAAACTGCTCGCCAACCGGCGTGTGCTGTGTGCATCGCCCACCTACCTTGCCCAGGCAGGCGAGCCTGTGCAACCGGCAGACCTGCTGGCCCACCAGTGCATCGTGATCCGCGAAAGCGACGAGACCTACGGCACCTGGCATCTGCGCCAGGGCGAGCGCCAGGAGACGGTGAAGGTGCGCGGCATGCTGAGCACCAACGATGGCGCAGCTGCCACCACCTGGGCGCTGGAGGGCCACGGCGTGCTGATGCGATCCGAATGGGACGTGGCGGTCCACCTTTCTGCAGGCCGCTTGCTGCGCGTGCTGCCAACATGGTCGCTGCCGGCGGCCGATGTGACGCTGGTCTACCCCACACGCAGCGATCTGTCGGCCAAGATGAGCGCGCTGACGGACTTCCTGCGGGAGTGGTTCTCGGCACCGCCGCACGCATGAAGGCCCGCAGGCTGAAGTCATCGCACGGGCCACGGCTTGAGATTTCTGCGGATGTGCCGATAACACAGCATGCAGATCTCAAGTGCAACCCCTTCGACGGGCACAGCGTCCAGCGCCAGTGCAGCCAGCAACATCAACAAGCTGCAAAAACGGATGCGTGAACTGACCGACGAACTGCGCAACGTCGCCGGACAGGACATGGAGCCCAAGGCCAAGCAGGAGAAGGTCAAACTGCTGCAGGCCCAGATCCAGATGGTGCAGCAACAGATAGCAGCCATCCAGCGCCAGATGCAGCAAGAGCAGATGGACCGAGCCCAGGCACAGCAACAGGCCAAGGCCAGCCAGCAGCCACGATCCACCCCGGTGAACAAGCCGCAGAGCCTGCCGGGGTTGGGAGAGTCGGTCGATACCTTTGCTTAGTGCTATGGCACTGCGCGAGTACATGCTGCGGAGGGTGCAGCGTCACGCCGTCTTGGAGAACGGCTAGGGCCTGTTCACCAGGGTCAGCGTGGCAAATGGCAGGTGGTGCATCAGCTCGCGCAACACCAGCAGCGTGCCCGCAAAGACAGGATCCTCCGGCAGGCCTTCGTGTGCGGCCGGGCGCCCTTCAGCCACAGCGGCCAGGCGGTTGAAAAGACGCTCCATGGCCTCCAGCGTCAGCACGCGCTGGGCCCCCGGCGGCACACCCGCCAAGGTGGCCAGGTCATGCAACGCCGCATCTGCAGACCATGGGGCCCACACCTGCCCGCCGGGCAACAGGCCTTGCAGTTGCTGGTGGCCCACATGGACCTCATCCTCCACTGCGGCAATGGCGTTCTCCAGTTCCAGAGGTGTGGGCACGGCATGGCGGAAAAACTGGCGCGCCGTGCGCTCGCCACCCAGCAGCAGACTCAGCCGCACGGACGGCATGGGGGTATCTGCCCCCGCAGCCCAGAGCACCTGGTGAGGCCCCAGGTGCAAGCCACAGCTCCACGCACCCGGCAGGCCGTTGCGCCGCGCCTGCTGGTAGCTGCGTGTGGCCGGGTCGTCGGCAGCAAGACTGTGTTGCTGCGCCTGTGCCGAGGCGGCAGGGAACGCAGAAAGGGATGGAGAGCTGGGATGGTTCACGGGACCTCCTTGACAACATAACGGCCGAACGCGGGAGGGGTGGAGAGGCCCCACTGCCGTTGCCCTGCAGCACTCTAACCCCGCACGGGGCAGGCTGCATGCATACATCGGTGACAACGCACAGGACATGCGGCACGCGGGCTGCTCAATGCCCACGCTACGGCGACAACGACCGGACAGGACACCAGACCCGCCACACCGCCGACACAGGGCGCCAGCGCCTTCCTACACCGGGCGCATTCCACGGTCCCTACAGTCGGTTGCGAGGAGAGGGGCACAGCCAGCGCGCTGGCCCCACCACCAGAACCCACCCACAGGAGAACCCGCCATGCAAGCCATCCGCACCGCACCTCGCCGCTCCCCCTGGCCGCTCATCGTGGGCGCGGCTGCGTTGATGGGTGTGCTGGTGCTGTCAGCGTGCTCGACGCCACGCACACCGGATGGCGTGCAACCCGTCACGGGCTTTGACGTGGACCGGTATGCAGGGCACTGGCACGAGCTGGCGCGCATTGAAAACTCGTTTGAGCGGGGGCTGACCCAGGCCAGCGCCACGTACAGCCGCAACGCGGACAACACCATCAAGGTGGTGAACCGAGGGTACGACCCGGTGCGCAAGCAGTGGAGAGAGGCTGAAGGCCGGGCAGAGTTTGTGGACAGCCCCGACCGGGCCGCACTCAAGGTGTCGTTCTTCGGACCGTTCTATGGCGGCTACAACGTGGTGGCGCTGGACGAAAACTACCAGTGGGCGATGGTGGTGGGCTCCAGCACCGACTACCTGTGGGTACTGTCACGCACCCCCACCCTGCCCTGGCATGTGCGCGAACACCTGATGGAGCGCGCGAAGGCCCTGGGAGTGGATGTGAGCAAGATCGTCTGGGCGCAGCCCGGTGCAGAGCAACATGCGCGCCGGGTGGCGGTCAGGACCTGATGACAGCGCAGCGGGGCCTGAAGGCTTGCGGCGCCCAGTCAACAGCCCGGCGCCGATGGCACCAGATGATCAAAAATGATAGCAACCGGGGCACATTGCACTTGCGCCTGCGGCAGATTTGGCTTGAAACTCACCCACCAGGCACTGTGGCGGCAGCTACCAGACGCAGGGTGTACGGGTGCTGGGGGGCATCCAGCACATCGGCCACGCTGCCACTTTCTAGCACCGCGCCGTCCTTCATCACCACCACATCGTGCGCCATGGCGCGGATCACATCCACGTCGTGGGTGATGAGCAGGTAGCTCAGGCCCTTTTCTTTTTGCAGGCGCTGCAGCAGGCCCAGAACCTGCTGCTGGATGGTCACATCGAGCGCGCTGGTGGGCTCGTCCAGCACCAGCACCTGGGGCTGCACGATCAAGGCACGCGCAATGGCCAGCCGCTGGCGCTGGCCGCCGGAGAATTCATGCGGGTAACGCTCGAGCAAACGCGGGTACTGGGTCTCGGCCAGGCCCACCTCGTCCAGCGCGGCCTCGACGCGCACGCGGCGCTGGGCCACGGTCAGTGTGGGCTCGTGCACCTTCAGGCCCTCGCCCACGATCTCTTCGACTGTGAGACGCGGTGACAGCGATGAGAACGGGTCCTGGAACACCACCTGCACCCGGCGGCGCAGTTTCTGGTTGGCTGGTGTGTTGCGCGTGGCAGGCTGTTGCCACGCCTGCCCTCCCACCTGCAACTCACCCGCGTATGGCAGCAGGCCCAGGATGGCCTGGGCCAGCGTGGACTTGCCCGAGCCGGATTCGCCCACTACGCCCAGCGTCTGGCCGGGCAGGAGTTGCAGCGTGGCACCTTGCACCGCCACAAACTCGCCCTTCTTGAACCAGCCCCTGATGCCCGGCAATGGCGTGGGGTAGACCACGCGCAGATCCTGTGTCTGCACCACCGGCGCAGTGCCTGCGGGTGGGTCGGCCTCGACCACATCGCGGCGCGGCTGGCTGGCGATCAGACGGTGGGTGTAGGCATGCTGGGGCGCGCCAAACACGTCGGCCACTGGGCCCTGCTCTACCAGCACCCCCTGCTCCATCACGGCCACACGGTCGGCAAAGCGACGCACCAGATTCAGGTCGTGCGTGATCAGCAGCACCGCCATGCCGGTCTGGCGCTGCAAGTCGCTCAGCAGGTCCAGGATCTGGCCGCGCAAGGTCACATCCAGTGCGGTGGTGGGCTCGTCGGCCAGCAAAAGCTTGGGGCTGCTGGCCAGGGCCATGGCGATCATGGCGCGCTGGCGCTGGCCGCCCGAGAGCTGGTGTGGAAAGCTGTTGGCGCGGCGCGCGGGCTCGGGGATGCCGGTTTGCGCCAGCAGCTCGATGGCGGCTTGCGCGCACTGGGCGCCGGTGAGCCCCTTCTTGAGCAGCAGGATTTCGGCGATCTGCTGGCCTATCGTCATCAGCGGGTTGAGCGCGGTCATGGGCTCCTGGAACACCATGGCGATGTCGCCGCCACGCACGCCGCGCATCTCGCGCTCGGTCATCGCCAGCAGGTCGCCCCGCCCTTGCAGCAAAGCCTGGCCGGTGATGGCGGCATTGCCCGCCAACCGCAGCATGCTCAACGCCGTGATGGTCTTGCCCGAGCCGGACTCGCCCACCAGTGCCAGCTTTTCGCCCGCAGCCAACGTGAAGTTGACGCCGCGCACCACATCTTTGGAGCCAAAGCACACATGCAGGTCGTGGACACTCAACAGTGGCAGACCCGCAGCCGAGCCGCCGCCGGGCCGCCCCAAGGCAGCGAGAGCCCCCTCGGGGGGCAGCGAGGACACGCCAGTGCCGAGCGTGGGGGACGTCATTGGTCTGCCTTTCGTGGGTCGAGGGCATCGCGCAGCGCGTCCCCCATGAAGGTCAGCAACAACAAGGTGACCACCAGCACGCCGAAGGTGGACAACGATATCCACCACGCATCAATGCTGTTCTTGCCCTGGCTGAGCAACTCGCCCAGCGAGGGCGTGCCGGGCGGCACACCCAGACCCAGAAAATCCAGCGATGTCAGCGCCAGGATGGCCCCGCTCATGCGGAAGGGCAAGAACGTGACCACGGGCGTCAAGCTGTTGGGCAGGATGTGGCGCCAGATGATCTGGGCGTTGCTCACCCCCAGGGCGCGCGCCGCCTTCACATAGTCAAGCTGGCGGTTGCGCAGGAACTCGGCCCGCACATAGTCCGACAGCCCCATCCAGCCGAACAGGCTCAGCAAGATGAGCAGCAGCGCAATGCTGGGCGCGAATACCGCGCTGAAGATGATGAGCAGATACAGCTCGGGCATGGAGCCCCAGATCTCGATGAAGCGCTGGAACGCCAGGTCGGTCTTGCCGCCAAAAAACCCCTGGATGGCGCCGGTGAGCATGCCCAGCAACACGCCTGTAATGGTGAGCGCCAGACCAAACAGCACACTCACACGGAATCCGTACAGCAGCTGCGCCAGCAGATCACGTCCGCGGTCGTCCGTACCCAGCCAGTTGTCTGACGTGGGCGCCGAGGGGTTGGGTGCCTTGGCGAAGTAATTGAGCGTGTTGGGGCCGTAGGGGTTCAAGGTGTAAAGCGCCCAGTTGCTGCCAGAGGAGAGGCGCTCCTTGATGAAGGGGTCCAGGTAATCGGTTGGTGTCTCGAAGTCTCCGCCGAAGGTCTTTTCGGGGTAGTCCTTGAGCATGGGGAAGTAGGTTTGCCCCTCGTAGCGCACGATAAGAGGCTTGTCATTACTGACCAGCTCGGCGCACAGGCTCACCAGCACCAGGGCGCAGAAGATCAGCAGGCTACAGTACCCCAGGCGATTGCGCTTGAAGCGCAGCCACGCGCGGCGGGAGGGCGAGAGCGAAGGCGATGCGGGAGCAGAACTCATCAGGGCCATGGGTTCGTTCGGGCTAGTCAAACTTCACGCGCGGGTCCACCCACACATAACAAAGGTCGCTGACGAGCTTGGTGACCAGCCCGATCAGCGTGAACAAATACAGCGTGCCCAGCACCACGGGGTAGTCGCGGCGGATCACGCTCTCGTAGCTGAGCAGGCCCAAGCCGTCGAGCGAGAACAGGGTTTCGATGAGCAGCGAGCCCGCAAAGAACGCACCGATGAAGGCAGCGGGGAACCCGGTGATGATGGGGATGAGCGCGTTGCGGAACACATGCTTCCACAGCACCTGCCGCTCGCTCAGGCCCTTGGCACGGGCCGTCAGCACGTACTGCTTGCGGATCTCTTCGAGGAACGCGTTCTTGGTCAGCATGGCCGTCACGGCAAAGCTGCCCAGCACCATGGCGATCACCGGCAGCGTGATGTGCCACAGATAGTCCACGATACGCGCGCCCCAGGACAGCTCGTCCCAGTTGGCCGACGTGAGCCCTCGCAGCGGAAACCACTGCAGCTGCCCGCCAAAGATGACCAGCAACGCCACACCCAGCACAAAGCCCGGAATGGCGTAGCCCAGCAGGATGAGCAGCGTGGTCACCAGGTCAAACCGCGACCCGGCCCGCACCGCCTTGGCCACACCCAGCGGCACGGCGACGAGGTAGCTGATGAAGAAGGTCCAGAGGCCCAGGCTGATGGAAACGGGGAGCTTCTCGACCACCAGTTGCCACACATCCTTGTTCTGGAAGAAGCTCTTGCCCAGATCAAAACGCGCGAACTGGCCCAGCATCTGAAAAAAACGTTCATGTGCAGGCTTGTCAAAGCCGTACAAGGCCTTGATCTGCTCCAGCCGCTTGGGGTCCACGCCCTGCGCGCCCCGGTAGCTCAGGCCGCCGCCTTCGGCTCCACCGCCCCCGCCAACGCCAGCCTTGGCTTCGGCCATGTACTGCTCCACAGGGCCGCCCGGCACAAACTGGATCACCACAAAGGTCAGCAGCAGCACGCCCAGCAAGGTAGGGAGCATCAGCAACACGCGTTTGAGGATGTAGGCAAACATGGGTGGGCTGGCGGGTGGTTATTTTTTGTCGGGCGCGGTCTGTGGCGGTATGCGTGCCCACCAGGTGTCAATGACCCAACCCTCGCCGCTGGAGTACGGCGGCACCATGGCGGGCTTGGCCAGTCTCCAGGCGTTGTAGGCCATGCGGTGCGTGGCCGCCGTCCATTGCGGAATGAGGTAGTGGCTGTGCGCAATGATGCGCTCCAGCGCGTGGCAGGCGGGCAGCAGCTGGGCTTCGGTTTTGGCCGAGGTCATGGCCTTGATCATGGCGTCCACCGCCGGGTTCTTCACGCCCGCAAAGTTGCCGGAGTCTTCCACGTCGGCCGCCTGGCTGCCGAACATGTCGGCAAACTCCTGCCCCGGGTTGTGGGTGCCCTGGAAGGCCATCGAGGTGATGTCGAAGTCAAACTTCTGCAGGCGCTGCTGGTACAGCGCAAAGTCCACGGAGCGGAAGCGCAAGGTGACACCGATCTTTTCGAGGTTGCGCATCCAGGGGGTGATGGTGCGCACTCCACCTTCGTTGCTGTCCATGTATTCCAGCACCATGGCCTCGCCCTTCGCGTTGCGCAGGGCACCATCGCGCACCTCCCAGCCCGCCTGTTTGAGCAGGGCCTGCGCGCGGCGCAGGTTGGCACGCAATGACGAATCGCCGTCGGTGCGCGGGGGCATGGTCATGGGGCCAAAGGCGGTTGCGGGAATGTCTTTGCGGTAGGGCTCCATCAGCGCAAGCTCCTCGGGCGACGGGCTTCCCCTGGTTTCGCACGCGGTGTTGCCAAACAGGCCGTTCACGCGCTGGTAGGCGCCGTAGAACATCTGGCGGTTCATCCACTCATAGTCCATCGCCAGGCCCAGGGCCTCTCGCACGCGCGCATCCTGCAGCAGCGGGCGGCGGGTGTTGAGCACGTAGCTCTGAAAGCCCGACGGCAGCTTATGCTTGAACTCGCCCTTGACCAGCTCGCCGGTGTCGAATTTTTTGCCCGTGACGCGGCGGGCCCAGTCGCCCGCGCTGAAGAACCGCATGAGGTCGAACTCGCCCGCCTTCAGGGCCTCCAGCCGCGCCGTGTTGTCCTTGTAGATCTTGACGAGGATGCGGTCGAAGTTGGCCGTGCCCTTGCGCACATTGAGGTCGCGCGCCCAGTACTGCGGGTCGCGCACATAGGTGATGTCCTTGCCAAACCGCACGGGCCCGATCTTGTAGGGGCCGCTGCCGATGGGGATGTCCATCACCACCTGGTCAAAGGGCTTGGCCTTGCCGTTTTCCACGCCCCAGTCGCGGCTGAACACTGGCAAGCCCCCCACGGTGATGGGAAGCTCGCGGTTGGGTTGCTTGAAGCGGTAGCGCACGGTGCGGTCGTTGATCACATCCACGCCCGCCACCTCGATCAGCAAAGTCTTGTACGCAGGCGAGGTGAAGGGACCCACCAGCGTTTCGTAGCTGTGCTTCACGTCCTGGGCCAGCACGAGCTTGCCGTTGTGAAACCGCGCCTCGGGCCGTAGGCGGAACGTGGCAGACAGCCCATCGGGGGCGACTTCCACGTCCTCGGCCAGCAGACCATAGCCGGTCGCGGTCTCGTCCATGGAGCCCACCAGCAGCGAGTCGAACATCAGCGACGACAGGTAGGCGGGTGCGTTGCCCTTGATGGTGAACGGGTTGTACTTGTCGAAGGTGGAGACGCGCAGGTTGCTGACCAGCCGCAACTCGCCGCCCTTGGGGGCGTCGGGATTCACGTAGTCGAAATGCGCAAAACCCGCCGGATAGCGCGGCGCGCCCCACAAGGCATACGCATGCGCTGCCCACGCTGGAACAGCACACCCCATCAGCAACAAAGCCAGCCAAAACCGCATGCGACAATTCTGCACTACGTTCGCAGGGGCTTGCAGCCAAAGCCGCATATCCACATGCACCGGGCGCCAAGCCTGCATTCCGCTATTCCACAAGGAGATTTCACATGGGTTTTCTGACCGGCAAGAAGCTGCTCATCACGGGCGTGCTGTCCAACCGCTCCATCGCCTACGGCATTGCCAAGGCCTGCCACGAGCAAGGTGCCGAGCTGGCGTTCAGCTACGTGGGCGAGCGCTTCAAGGACCGCATCACCGACTTTGCGGCCGAGTTCAACTCCCAGCTGGTGTTTGACTGCGACGTGGCCAGCGACGAGCAGATCGCGCGCATGTTCGCGGGTCTGTCGCAGACCTGGCCGAAGTTTGACGGCTTTGTGCACAGCATCGGCTTTGCACCGCGCGAAGCGATTGCGGGCAACTTTCTGGACGGGCTGAGCCGCGAAGGCTTCCGCATTGCACACGACATCAGCGCCTACAGCTTCCCGGCCATGGCCAAGGCGGCCCTGCCCTATCTGAACGACAAGTCGTCGCTGCTGACACTGAGCTACCTGGGCGCGCTGCGCTCCATCCCCAACTACAACACCATGGGTCTGGCCAAAGCCAGCCTGGAAGCCAGCGTGCGCTACCTGGCAGAGGCCGTGGGCCGCACCGAAGACGGCCGCAGCATCCGCGCCAACGGCATCAGCGCAGGCCCCATCAAGACGCTGGCTGCCAGCGGCATCAAGGACTTTGGCAAGCTGCTCAGCCGCGTGGCCGATGCCTCGCCCCTGCGTCGCAACGTCACGATTGAGGACGTGGGCAATGTGGCGGCCTTCCTGCTGTCGGACCTGGCCTCGGGCATGACCGCCGAGATCACCTATGTGGATGGCGGCTTCAGCCAGACAGCGGGCCTGAGCGCCGACCAGGTGTAAATCCTCACAAGGGCTACACGCTCACTACGTAATTGGCTTCTAGCGCACATAAATCATGCGCTAGAAGCTATTTTTTTGATAGCACCACCCTACCTATGCTCCGCAGACACTGGCTGGCCTGTATGGGCCTTGCACCCCTGGCGGCACTTGCAATACCCCAGGCCTGGGCCGCTGACGCGCCCGCCCTGTTGCTGGCCAATGTGTACCGCCCCGGCATGCGGCTGGCGGACTACTGGGTGAGCGAAAAATACGATGGCGTGCGCGGCTATTGGGACGGCCACACACTGCGCACGCGGGGTGGCGAGACCGTGGCGGCCCCGGCATGGTTCACTGCCGGCTGGCCTGAAACTCCCATGGACGGCGAGCTGTGGGCAGGACGCGGCCGATTCAGCCACGCCCAGTCCACCGTGCGCCAGCAGCAGCCGGAAGATGCCGCATGGCGCGAGATGCGCTTTATGGTGTTTGACCTGCCCGCCCATGGCGGCACGTTTGACCAGCGCCTTCCTGCACTGAACAAGCTGGTCGAAGCGCTGGACCAGGCTTGGGTGCAGGCGGTGCCACAACAGCGTGTGGCGAGTGACGCCGCACTCCAGAAGTTGCTGCTGCGCACCGTGCGTGCGGGCGGCGAAGGACTGATGCTGCACCGTGGCGCATCCATGTACCGCGCAGGGCGCAGCGACGACCTCATCAAGGTCAAGACCCACGAAGACACCGAGGCCCGCGTGGTGGCCCATCTGCCCGGCCAAGGCCGCCACGCGGGGCGGCTGGGTGCCCTGGTGGTGGAGATGCCTTCCGGCCAGCGGTTCCGGCTGGGCGCAGGGTTGACCGACACCGAGCGCGACCATCCGCCGCCCGTGGGCAGCTGGGTAACCTACCGCTTTCGGGGCACCCACGACAGCGGAGTGCCGCGCTTCGCGAGTTTCGTGCGGGTGCGAGAGGACATGCCGCCGATCCGCTGACAGGGCCACAGCGACCCCTGGCCGATCCCGGCCCTGCGATGCGGCGGCCATGCCAGCGGGCGGGCAGCCCCTCCCATCAGTTGCGCAATCAGTTCGGCAACAGGACCTTGTCCACCACGTGGATCACGCCGTTGGACTGGTACACGTCGGCAATCGTCACCGTCGCCGTACCGCCCTTTTCGTCCGTCACCATGACGGCATTGCCGCTGGCCTTGGCGGTGAGCGTACCGCCCGCCACCGTCTTGAGGCTGGCCATGCCTTTGCCGTCAGCAATCATCTTGGACAACGCAGCAGCGTCGTACTTGCCCGCCACCACGTGGTAGGTGAGCACCTTGGTCAGGGTGGGCTTGCTCTCGGGCTTGAGCAGCGTGTCCACCGTGCCGGCGGGCAATGCGGCAAACGCCGCATTGGTGGGCGCAAACACGGTGAACGGACCGGGGCCCTTCAGCGTCTCAACAAGGCCTGCCGCCTTGACCGCCGCCACCAGGGTGGTGTGGTCCTTGGAGTTCACGGCGTTGTCGATGATGTCCTTGCTGGCCAGCATGGGCGCACCGCCCACCATGACCTGTGCTGCGGCAGGCATTGCGGCAGCGGCCATGGCTGCGGTGAGGGCGATGGCGGCAAGGCGGGCGTTGAATCGAAGGGTCATGGGAATCTCCTGAGAGGTGTGTGAAGACAGTCGTCACCGCATGAAAACCACGCGGCTGACAGTCAATACGGCAGCACCACAACAGCGGATTCAAATGCACAAAAAAATCGCTCCGCCAGCCATGCCGGGGGAGCGATTTTCGAGACGCAGGTGCACCCACACACCAGCGCGAAGACTTGCTTACACGTTGCGCCCGTACGAACCGTCGTCGCCCACCTGCACCAGGTTTTTGGCCGCTGCCAGTGGCTTGGGGTTCTTGCCGGTCTTGCCTTGCTCTGCCACGCAGTCGGCGTAGTAGCGCACCTGGCCGTTCTCGTCTTCCACTTCCACCAGGCCGTGGATATCGGTCTCGAAACCGGGGCACAGCTTGGCAAATTCGCGCGCGAACTTGAGGTAGTCCACGATCTTCTTGTTGAACACCTCGCCCGGAATCAGCAGCGGAATGCCTGGGGGGTACGGTGTGACCAGACCCACGGTGATGCGGCCTTCCAGGTGGTCGATCTCCACGCGCTCGGTGGTGCGGTGCGCAATGTGCGCGTACGCATCCGAGGGCTTCATGGCGGGCGTGAGGTCCGACAGGTACATCTCGGTGGTCAGGCGCGCGATGTCGTACTTGGCGTACATCTCGTGCACGTGCTGGCACAGGTCCTTGAGACCCATGCGCTCGTAGCGCTTGTGCTGCTGGCAGAACTCGGGAAGGATGCGCCACATGGGCTGGTTCTTCTCATAGTCGTCCTTGAACTGCTGCAGCGCAGTCAGCAGCGTGTTCCAGCGGCCCTTGGTGATGCCGATGGTGAACATGATGAAGAAGCTGTACAGGCCCGTCTTCTCCACCACCACGCCGTGCTCGGCCAGGTACTTGGTCACGATGGACGCGGGGATGCCAGTCTTGTCGAACTTGCCGTCCAGGCTCAGACCCGGCGTGACGATGGTGGACTTGATCGGGTCCAGCATATTGAAGCCGTCAGCCAGCTGGCCGAAGCCGTGCCACTTGCTGCCCTTCTTGCTCTTGCTGTCGCTGCGGATGATCCAGTCTTCCGCGCGACCAATACCCTCGTCGGTGAGCTTTTCAGGGCCCCAGACCTTGAACCACCAATCGTTCTTGCCGAACTCCTCCTCCACCTGGCGCATGGCACGGCGGAAGTCCAGTGCCTCCAGGATGCTTTCTTCCACCAGCGCGGTGCCGCCAGGTGGCTCCATCATCGCGGCGGCCACATCGCAGCTGGCGATGATGCTGTACTGAGGGCTGGTGCTGGTGTGCATCAGGTAGGCCTCGTTGAACAGGTGGCGGTCGAGCTTGGTGGTCTGCGAGTCCTGCACCAGCACATGCGATGCCTGGCTGATACCGGCGAGCAGCTTGTGGATGGACTGTGTGGCGTACGTCACCGAGTGCTTGGGGCGTGTGCGCTTTTTGCCCATGGCGTGGTAGCTGCCATAGAACGGGTGGAACGCCGCGTGCGGCAGCCAGGCCTCGTCAAAGTGCAGGTTGTCCACATAACCGTCGAGCATGCCCT
Organism: Acidovorax sp. GW460-11-11-14-LB4; assembly: GCF_059423685.1. Classification (NCBI taxonomy): domain Bacteria; kingdom Pseudomonadati; phylum Pseudomonadota; class Betaproteobacteria; order Burkholderiales; family Comamonadaceae; genus Acidovorax; species Acidovorax sp. GW460-11-11-14-LB4. The sequence continues at coordinate 23,133 of NZ_JBWKYJ010000058.1, forward strand.
TGATGGTCTCGGTGTTGTACAGCACGCCGTCGTAGGTGGACTGCGTGAGCGTCAGCACGCGGGGCTTGACCTTCTTGGCATCCACGCCCTTGAGCAGCGGGTTGGCCTTGATTTTGGCCTCGATCGCCTTGGGCTCGAACTCGCTTTGCGGGATGGGGCCGATGATGCCGAAGTGGTTGCGCGTGGGCTTCATGAACACAGGGACGGCCCCGGTCATGATGATGCTGTGCAGGATGGACTTGTGGCAGTTGCGGTCCACCACCACCACATCCCCGGGCGCCACAGTGTGGTGCCACACCATCTTGTTGGACGTGGACGTACCGTTGGTCACAAAGAAGCAGTGGTCGGCATTGAAGATGCGCGCGGCGTTGCGCTCGCTCTCGCCAATGGCACCGTTGTGGTCCAGCAGCTGGCCCAGCTCTTCCACCGCGTTGCACACGTCGGCGCGCAGCATGTTTTCGCCGTAGAACTGGTGGTACATCTGGCCCACGGGGCTCTTCAGGAAGGCAACGCCGCCGGAGTGACCGGGGCAGTGCCAGCTGTACGAGCCGTCTTCGGCGTAGTCCAGCAGCGCCTTGAAGAAGGGTGGCTGCACGCTCTCCAGGTAGCTCTTGGCCTCGCGGATGATGTGGCGCGCCACGAATTCGGGGGTGTCCTCGAACATGTGGATAAAGCCGTGCAGCTCGCGCAGGATGTCGTTGGGCAGGTGGCGGCTGGTCTTGGTCTCACCGTGCACATAAATGGGCACTTCGGCGTTCTTGCGGCGCACCTCGCCAATGAAGTTGCGCAGGCTCAGCACGATGGGGTCCAGCCCTTCGCCCTCGGAGAATTCTTCATCGTCGATGGACAAGATGAAGGCACTGGCGCGGCTTTGCTGCTGCGCAAACTGCGAGAGATCGCCATAGCTGGTGACCCCGACCACTTCAAAGCCCTCGGCCTCAATGGCCTGTGCAAGCGCACGAATGCCAAGCCCCGAGGTGTTCTCGGAACGATAGTCTTCATCGATGATGATGATGGGAAAGCGAAACTTCATGCGCAGCCTCCAAGGAGCCGTGGCCTGCCCGGCCAAAAAACGAAATAGGCGCGAAGTGTAAGGAATAACGTTGACGCGCCTTTGAACTGCCATCCTTTTGACCCAGAATGTGGTGCACTAAACACAACCACACAAGGAGGTTCTACATGGAGGCATCCACCATCTGGTGGCTGGCAGCAGGGGCCGTTGTCGTGGCAGAACTGCTCACCGGCACGTTCTATTTGCTGATGGTGGCCTTGGGGCTGGTAGCCGCCGCCCTGGCCGCCCACCTGGGCCTGGCGTCCGCAATGCAGATGGTGTCGGCTGCCATTGTGGGCGGCGGGGCCGTCGTGGCCTGCTACCTGCTGCGGAGAAAGCGCCCCGGCGATCCGTCTGCACGTGCGGACCGCAGCGTGAACATGGACGTAGGCGAAACCATCCTCATCGAAAGCTGGAGCCCCGACGGCACCACCACCGTGAAGTACCGGGGCGCCCAATGGACGGCCATGCACCGCCCCGGCGTCACCCCGTCTACTGGCATGCATCGCGTCGCCGAGCTGGTGGGCAACCGCTTGCTGGTGGACCCGCTGTAAACACCGAAGACTCCCTGTCGATCACCCAAGAAAGGTTTCCCATGGAAATTGCCATCGTCATCCTGATCATTGCCGTGATCTTCATCGCCCGCTCGGTCAAGGTCGTGCCCCAGCAAAACGCCTGGGTCAAGGAACGCCTGGGCAAATATGCGGGCACGCTGACTCCCGGGCTGAACTTTCTGATCCCCTTTGTGGACAAGGTCGCCTACAAACACAGCCTGAAGGAAATTCCGCTCGATGTGCCCAGCCAGGTCTGCATCACGCGCGACAACACGCAGCTGCAGGTGGACGGCATCCTGTACTTTCAGGTCACCGACCCCATGCGCGCCAGCTATGGGTCGAGCAACTACATCATGGCTGTGACCCAGCTGGCGCAGACCTCGCTGCGCTCGGTCATCGGTAAGCTCGAACTCGACAAGACCTTCGAAGAGCGCGACATCATCAACGCGCAGGTGGTGCAGGCCATCGACGAAGCCGCCCTGAACTGGGGTGTGAAGGTGCTGCGTTATGAAATCAAGGACCTGACCCCGCCCAAGGAAATCCTGCACGCCATGCAGGCCCAGATCACAGCGGAGCGGGAGAAGCGCGCACTGATCGCCGCCTCAGAAGGCCGCCGCCAGGAGCAGATCAACATCGCCACCGGCGAGCGTGAGGCCTTCATCGCCCGCTCCGAGGGCGAAAAACAGGCCGTCATCAACAAGGCCCAGGGCGAGGCCGAATCCATCAAGGCCGTGGCCGAAGCCAACGCCCAGGCTATCGAACGCGTGGCCGCAGCCATCCGCCAGCCCGGTGGCGAGCAGGCCGTGCAGCTCAAGGTGGCTGAAAAAGCCGTGGACGCCTACAGCCAAGTCGCGTCGGACGCCACAACCACCCTCATCGTGCCCAGCAACATGACCGAGGTTTCGGCGCTGATCGGCTCGGCGATGAAGATGGTGCAGACATCCCAAAAGGCAGGCTGACAACGTGTCGGCCCACTGAAATTTTCAGGTGACACCGATCAGTGACCGGAATGCACCCAATCCTATGGCTATAATCGAGGGCTTCGGAGAGGTGGATGAGCGGTTTAAGTCGCACGCCTGGAAAGCGTGTGTGGGCTAATCCCCACCGCGGGTTCGAATCCCGCCCTCTCCGCCACATATCAACCCAGGTGATTCCGGTCACCTGGGTTTTTTGTTGTGGGGGCTGGCTTTTTGCACACAGGACCCCGGCGCTTTGGGCTGAACATCAACGACTGTGCGCCCCGCTCGGTGCATGACAGTGTCTGCGACAGCCATGGCCATTCATGTCAACGACCCTGCGATTGCGGGGCGGGGGCTGACCTCCAGCGTGGTGCGCAGGAGCACACCGGGTGCAGTGCCCACACTGGACCTGCAGGCCATACAGGTCCCGGTGCTGGTCTACCACCATGCCAGGAACGGCTGCAAACACTGCCAGGCCAGCGATACGCCCGCCATTCTGAGAGGGCTGGCGCGGGCGCCGGTCAAAAAGCTCATGGTGTTCCATGGCGGCGCCAACCCCCATCGGTGGTGAGTGTGCTGACCAAGATTGGCCCGGCTTCATTGGCATCGAGCAGGATGCCATTGCCCAAATCACCGCTTGGATTCAGACGCCCGCGCCCTGATCTATTCATGCCGCGATGACCGCTGGACGGCTCCACAGGAGCCCTCTGCAGTCCGTCCGCTTGGCACTCCATCCGCCTCCAACTCAAGGCCCTGATCCGGACCTCCGGACGCTTGCAATGCGCGGAACGTTTCTGGCAGGTTTGTAAAGGCAACAGGCCGTAACAGTTGCCCATGGAGCCCTGTTATGGCACTTGTCTTACACGCGGAACTGCGGCACTTTGCTGAAATCCTAGCCAGCAGCCATTGAGGTTGCACCGGGAGGTCATTGCGGCCCCCACCCCTTTTTTCAAAAGGACTTCACCATGAAACGCCATTCCTTACCGCCGGGAGCGCGCGCGCTGATAGCGTTCATCGGAACCGTGGTGCTGGCAGTGCTGGCGGCGGTGTCATTGCTGATGCCGGACGTGGCCGTGCAGTCTGTGGATTCGATGTCGCACGGGCTTACCGGGCTCGACCAGATTTTGTCCACCAGCTTTCTGGACCACTGAGCTGTGATGCGTGCAGGAGTGGCTGGCGCTGCGCTGCAGCGCGTGTGGGTCCAAACAGCAACACAGTAGTAAAAAGCATAGCATCGGAGTACCATTCGGCGCTGCACACCGGGACTTTTCGGTGGCATTCTGGAATGGAGGACGATCGTGACCACACGTTTTCGCATCTCTGCAAACCGTTTTTCCTTAATTCACTCCCCGAAATTCTGGGGTTCGATGGTGTTGCTGGCCGCTGTGGCGGGCTGTTCCAGTCCCCGCGACAACGCGTTGGACGAGTTCTCGCGCTGGTACGACGGTGCCAGGGCCCAGGCCCAGGCAGGGGCCATGAGCTGGAGCGAGCTGTACAAGCAAAGCTTTGACCGCCTGACCGCCCTTCCCCCCTCACTGCAACAAGACACGCGTCTCGAAAACACGGTGCTGCTGCTGTCTGTGGCCCGCAAGCTGGAGTCCAACGAGATCAGCCCCCAGCAGTTCGCCATGGAGCGAGACGACATTGAGACCCAGTTGCAGGCTCGCCTGCGCTGACGAAGCCACCCGCAGCGGCAATGGAGCTTCTGGCGGCCTGGTCAACGGCTTGAGTAGCGGTTGTTGAAGCAACTCGGGCAGCTTTTTTGCCTGCGCCACGGCTCGTTACCTGCCTCCTCGCTAGCGTGGCGGCCAACGCTATCGAGACGTAGACCCCGACTGCTCCACCACCCTCACGCGACGGCGCAATGCGTCGGCTGCCGCAGTGTCCCCGGCAGCCTCTGCCCTTTGCACCTGCAGCAGCAACCATGCCATCAGCGGCCTGCGCCAGCCCTGTGCCGAAGCGGTATCGGTGGCTGTGGCGATGACTGCGGGGCTGGCGTGCCCCGTCTGCAACAACACGCCCGCCGCCACCAGGCGCGAAAGGGGGTCGGCAATGCCTGCCAAGGTGGCAGCGTTGCCCGCCGTGACGACCGCACGCTGCGCCGGTGGCAAGAAAGCCACCTGGCCGGTTTGCACCCGGCCCACCAGATAGTCGGCGTAGGCCTGCTCGGGTGCGGCGGCGTCGGCGCGCAAGGCCTCAAAACGCTCGCACGGTTCAGTGACCAGACTCGCCACCTGGGCCGCGCAGCGCATCAGCTCCAGGCGCGCCAGCAGATCGGGGCGGCCCGTGCGCGCCACTTCGGCGCGGGCCCGGTCCCATTCGAGCTTCTCCACGCGCGCATTGCCGGACAGGTAGGCCTCGATGGCCTTCTGGGACGCGCCCTGGGCATTCATCTGCCAGTCAGGCACCGGGGGTTGGCTGGAACACGCAGCCAATGCGAAGGCACAGCCGATGGACAGGAGCCGCAATGCAGCCCGCAAACGAAGTGCAGCAGAGGGGTTCATGGCAGCTTCAGCTCCGTGTCGCGTGCAAAGGGCCATTTGCGGTTGATCTCGTTGACCAGACTTTCCACCTTGCGCAGATTGCTTTCCACCTCGGCGCGCAGCGCGCCCAAGTCCGTCGTGGCTTCGCGGGCATTGGCGCCGATGGCCTGGGCCTCCACCAGCACGGCATCCACCTTCTTGAGGCTGGTGCGGGTGTCGGACAACAAACCATTGAGCTGGGCCACGGTGGCGCGCACCTCGGGCACCAGCGCGTCCTTGTTGCCCTCGCTGCCAAACACCTGTTTGTCGGCGCGGGCGGCCATACCGTCCAGGCGCGCCAGCAGCGCGTTGGTGCGCTCCAGCGTGGCCACAATCTTCTTCGCGTCGGCTTCGTTGCCCATCAGCACGCCCAGGGCGCCGCCCGGCCCGTTCAGGCGCTCCGTGAGGGCCTTGACGTTGGTCAGGGTGTTGCCCAGCGCGGCGTCGGGCGACGTCAGGGCGTTCAGGTTGGTCAGCAGCTCGCGCGCGGTCGCCATGAGCTGCGGGATCTCCGCCGTGGCATCTCCGCGCAACACCGGCCGCACGGCGCCATCGGGCAGTGCGGGGTCGGTCAGGATGCCGGAGTACGCCCGGATGTTGGTGCCCCCCACCAGACCGCGTACCAGCGTGAACACGCTGGACTCGCGCAGCCAGTGCGCGTCCTTGCGGGGCACGTCCACCAGGATGCGGGCATTGCCCGATTCGGCCAGCTCGATGCGCCGCACGCGGCCAATGGGAAAGCCCGAGAAGGTCATGTCCATGCCCACCACCACGCCCTCGGAGTCATCGGCCGTCAGCACCAGCGTCTGCGTGGGCTCAAAAGCACCCCGCGCATACAGCAGGTACAGGCCCGAACCCACGATGAGGGCCAAGGTGAACAGCAGCAGCGCCGCAGCCTTGAGTTCCAGATAGGCCACCGGGCGCAGGGTCTCGACCGGAGGCGCGTCGGCCCCGGCGGGGCCATGCGATGGGTGAGGAGGATGGTCGTTCATGTCGTGGGTTTATGCGGGTAGGTGCGACCGGCGCGGGCCGTCAGTAGTAGTTGCCCATGAGCGAGGCCACCTCGATCAGCAGCAGCACCGCAAACATGCGGGCCAGGCCGCCCAGTTCCGAGTCGGGCTGGGTGCGTTCGCCGCTGTCATACAGCCCGGCAGCCATGGGGATCAGCGCCACGGCCAGGCTGAAGAACAGGGTCTTGAGCACAAACACCATGGTCACGCTGGGCGAAAACACCTGGCCGAACATGCGCGTATAGCTCGGCAGCCCCGCCATGTTGAAGCCGTACACCCCCAGGTACGCCAGCACCAGCGCCACCACGCAACTGAGCGCAGCCAGCGTGACGCAGGCAAACACCCCGGCAATCACGCGGGGCAGCAGTTCGATGCGCACGGGGTCGGAGCCCTGGCGGCGCAGCGCCTCGAACCGGCCCGCAAGCCGCAGGTGCGCCAGTTGCGAGCCGTTGGGAATGGTGCAGCGCATGGCCACAAACAAGGCGGCTGTGAGCGGGATGAGCTCCAGCACCAGCACGCGGATCACCATCTCCAGCGCATAGCGCGACAGCCCGTAGCTCAGCGCCGTGACCACCACAATGCGCGTGAGCACCAGGCTGATGAGCGCCGCCAGCACCGTGAAACCCAGCAGCACCGGCGCCGTGTCCAGATACAGGTGCCGGGCCAGCGCGCGGCGGGTGCCCTTGCCGTAGCTGGACGGCGACAACACCAGCACCAGCACCACCGCACCCAGGTACAGGATGCGCCACCAGGCCACCGCCCAGCGCCGCGCCGTGTTCCACACACGTTCGGGCAGGGAGAGGCCGGGAAGGCGCGAGATCATGGGCGGATCATAGCGGGGGCATGCGCCAGGGCAGCCCATGACAGGCTTCTGGAGATATTTGGGCCATTTTCGGGCGATAGCGCTACAAACATATGCCCAAGTAGCTATCAATTAGATAGCAAATAGCACACACGCAGCCGCGCCGTACAACAACTGCTCACACATGGCGCTTGCCCTGGCCGGGAGGGGCGTTGACGCCCACTGGCTGCGCGTCAGCCCGCGCATGCAGCGCTTCGATGATGTGGCAGGTGGCGTCCGCGCCATCGCAACGGCTGCGCAGCGCCTGCAAGTCGGCCTCCAGCGCCTGCAGCTCGGCCAGGCGGGTGCGCACATGCACCAGGTGTGCATCCAGCGTGTCGCAGGCGGCATGGCAGTCCGTCTTGCTGTCCCAGTCCAGCGCCAGCAAGGTCCTGACCTCGTCCAGCGACATGTCCATGGCGCGGCACAAGCGGATGAAACGCAGCTGGTGCACGTCGGCGCTGCTGTACAGGCGGTAGCTGTTGTCGCCGCGCGCACCGGGCGGCAGCAGCCCCTCTTTTTCGTAGTACCGGATGTTGGCGGCCGACACGCCGGACTGCTGGGCGGCCTCGCCAATGCGGAACTGTGCAGCGTGGGGATCCATGGGCTTGACCTTCAAGTGACTTTAAGGTTCCCAATGATGCCATCGCTTTCCAAAACCGCCAGGAGAAAACACCATGTCCGCCCATTGCCATCACGACCACAGCGCCCCCGGCCACAGCCACGATGCCCCCGCCAGCGCAGACCCGCGCTACCGCCGCATCCTGTGGATTGCGCTCGTCGTCAACGCCGCCATGTTTGTGGTGGAACTGGGCGCGGGTACCCACTCGGGCTCGGCGTCGCTGCTGGCCGACGCCATCGACTTTCTGGGCGATGCGGCCAACTATGGCCTGTCGCTGTGGGTGCTGGCCATGGCGCTGACCTGGCGCGCACGCGCCGCCCTGCTCAAAGGCGCCAGCATGCTGGCGTTTGGCGTGTTCGTGATCGGCCGGGTGGCCTGGGGGGTGTGGCAAGGGGTTCCGCCCGAGCCCTTCACCATGGGTGGCGTGGGCCTGCTGGCGCTGGCGGCCAACCTGGGTGTGGCCGCCCTGCTCTACGCCTGGCGCGAGGGTGACGCCAACATGCGCGGCGTGTGGCTGTGCACCCGCAACGACGCGCTGGGCAACCTGGCCGTGATGGCGGCCGCGCTGGGGGTGCTGGGCACGGGCACGGCCTGGCCCGACCTGGCTGTGGCGGCCGTCATGGCGGGCCTGGCCATCAGCGGCGGCTGGAGCGTGATCCGCCACGCGCGGCAGGAGCTGGCCAGCACCGCCGGCGCCCCCGCAGCACACGGGCACTGATCCATGCGCGTACGCCTGTCCACTCCGCTCAACGCACCGCCCGAATGGGTGGCTGCGCAACTGCAAAGCACCGCTGTGTTTCGCCACATTACGGCGCCCCTGGTGCGGTTCAAGCGCCCTGGCGGCGCGCCCTGGCCCACCCACTGGTCTCCCGGTGATCTGCCGTTGCAGATGCGGCTGCTGGGGCTGCTGCCCATGGGCTCCCAAACCGTGCGCATCTCCATCGAGCCATCTGCCCAGGCCGGTGCCTGGCCCACGCTGCGCGACAACGGCGAGGGCACGCTGATGCGGCGCTGGGACCACGGCATCACGCTGCAGCCGCTGCCGGACGGCCGCACGCTCTATACCGACGACATCGACGTGGTCGCGCGCCACCTGCCCTGGCTGATGACGCCCCTGAGCGCGGCGTTTGCCCAGGTGTTCTACCGGCACCGACAACGGCGCTGGCGCCAGCTGGCGGCGCGCCACGCTGCAGCACCCATGGCTGACCCCTTGCAGAGGGAGCGCGCGTTCGACCACCTGCTGACTGCGTTTGCGCGCGATGCCAACGCACCGCCAGCCACCCGCTGGCATTGGCTGGAGGCCGCGCACGTGCTGGGGCAGACCACGCTGTCCCTGCATTGGCGGTCACACAGCGCCATGCTGCGCTACGCCCTGCAGTTGCGCGACCTGCGCGAGGCCGGCGGACAGGTACTGCGGCTGGCACTGGTGCCCCTGGGCCACGCGCTGGCGCGGCTGCCCATCGGCAACACGGGCCGGGCGCAGATCAGTGCGCTGGCGCCCATGGCGCCGCAGCCGCACATCACGCGGCTGATCGACGGTGCGTTGGCAGCTGCCAGCCTATCGGCCACCCAATTTCAACCAAAAAATGGATGCTAGCGCTTGAATCATATGTGCTAGTAGCTATCAAATCAGGAGTAACCGGCTGACTGGTGCGATGGCAAGCTGGCACCCGGAAGTTGACGCACGACAAGCCCGGCATGGGGCTTGCATGGTCCAATCCCATGCCTGTGCGCCGCCCTCTGCCCCGGGGGCCGCGAGCACAGCCTTCATCCTTTTGCCCTTTCCCCATGCCATCCCGCTCCCCTGC
>NZ_JBWKYJ010000059.1:0-31564 GCF_059423685.1 Acidovorax sp. GW460-11-11-14-LB4
GGGCGGTGGCGGCGGCGGGCTGGGCATGCTCAGCGGCCTGGGCAACATCGTGTCCAGCGGTTTCGACCTGATCACCAAGGGCGTGAGCAGCGCGGTAAACAACGCGTTCGGCAACTTCGCATCCAGCGACCTGGGCGTGCGCCTGGGCCTGAGCACCCCGGTGGACTACGGCACCGGCTACACCGCCAATGTGATGACGCCCATGGGCTCCAACATTGGCGCAGGCCTGGGCATGCTGGGCAACGGCCTGGCGGGCTACGGGATCAGCTCCATGCTGTCGGGCGGCTACAGCGTGGGCGGTGGCAACGCCGTGAACATCATCGCGGGCATCGCCAGTGCGTTCTTTGGCCCGCTCGCGGGCGTGGTGGGTGGCCTCATCAACCGCCTGTTCGGCCGCAAGCTGGCAGACGTGGGTATCGAGGGCACTTTCGGCGGCAAGACGGGCTTCGAGGGGCAGCAGTACGAGTTCTACAAGGGCGGTCTGTTCCGCTCGGACAAGACCAAGTACAGCGACCTGGACCCCGCGTTTGAGAAAGCGCTGGGCGACACCTTCAAGGGCATGCGCGCGCAGGTGGCCTACTTTGCCGACACGCTGGGCCTGAGCGCCGACAAGCTGGAGGGGTACACCAGCAAGATCAAGATCAGCACGCAAGGCCTCAACGCCGAGCAGATCCAGCAGAAGTTTCAGGAGGCGCTTGCCACTGCCAACAACGAATTGGCAGAGCAGGTGCTGGGCACCTGGACCACGACCAGCAAAGAAGTTACCCGCGTGGTGTACGACAACGTGGGTCGGGGTGCGGATGACTTCATGGCCTCATCCCGCGAGGTGACCGAGACCATCGAAGAGACCACCTACACCGCCAGCAAATACGCCAAGGAGGGCGAGAAGGCCATCGACACGCTCACCCGCCTGTCCACCAGCCTGACCACCGTCAACGGCATCTTTGACACGCTGGGCTACACGCTGCTGGAGGCCAGCCTGGACGGCGCCGACGCGGCCAGCAAGATCGCGGATGCGTTCGGCGGGCTCGACAAGATGGTGGCCGCCACCAGCAGCTACTTTCAGAACTTCTACAGCGAGGAAGAGCGCCGGGCGGTAGCCACGCGCCAGCTGGACGGTGAGTTTGCCAAGCTGGGCCTGACGGTGCCCAAGACCCGTGCGGAATACCGCCGCCTGGTCGAAGCACAAGACCTGAACACCGAGGCAGGCCGCAAGGCATACGCCATGCTGATCATGTTGTCGGGCTCGTTTGCCGAGCTGAACCAGACAGCCGAGGAAGCCGCAGCTACTGCCAAGGAAGCGCTCAAGACGCAGCTGGAAGCGGCCTACAGCACGCTGGAGCGTTCCGTCGCAGCCCAGCGCAAGGTGCTGGAGGCGCAGCGCGCAGCAGCGGCCGAGCTGGCTGGCCTGTGGGGCAAGGTGCAAGACATTGCATCGGGTGCCATGCGCGAGCTGCGGGGCGAGGTGGGCAGCACTGCTGCACAGCAGGCGGCGAAGGGCATGGTGTTCATCGAGAACGCCCTGCAGGGCGCTCTGATGGGCATCATCCCCAACGCTGACGACCTCACCAACGCGCTGACCGCTGCGCGTGGCGGGCTCACGGCCGACAACTACCTCACCCAGTTCGAGCTGGACCGCGACCGCCTGGTGCTTGCCGGGCAGATGGAGCAGCTGGCTGGGGTGGCAGGCAAGCAGAAGGGCATTGCCGAGCAATCGCTGGACGCGCTGGACCGCCAGATCAAGCAAGGCGAGGAAACGCTGGAGAAGTTCCGCGAGCTGATCGACATTGCCACCGGCCAGGTGAAAGCCACCCTGTCGGTCGATGAGGCCGTGCGGCAGATCATGGAGCTGCTGAAGCCAAAGACGCCGGCACCCGGTGGATCTGGTGGCAGCGGCAGTGCGGGCGGTCCGGGGTTTGGCCCTGGCATGCCTGGTACCGGTACATCTGCGGCGGATGCTAAGTACAAGCGGGTTCTCTCGCTGGGAACAGCAGGCGTCGGCTATGAGCCGGTGATTGATCAGCAGCAGATTGCCAAGCTCGACGCGCTGGCGCCCGTGTACCACCAGTTTGACGGCACAGGCGACCTCAAGGGGCTGCTGGAGGCGGTCAAGTCTGCGGGCGGCACGCTCAACGATCTGGCGCTGATCACCGGCTTTTTTGATGCCGACTGGGCAAAGGCGGCTGCATCGGTGGGGGTGCCCGCCTTCCGGCTCGGTGGTGATCACCGGGGCGGCTGGGCGATGGTGGGTGAAGACGGCCCCGAGCTGGCTTACCTGCCGCCTGCTCGGATCTACACCGCGTCCACCACGCGGCGCATGTTGGCAGACAGCGTGCAGAGCGGCACCACCAGCAGCCCTGCGGCGCCCGTGGTCAGCGCGGGCGAGTCCAAGGCAGAAGCCCTGCTGGCCCGTATGGCGCAGGTGCTGGAAGACTCATTTGAAGGCAACGCATTGAGGACGACACCCGCATGACAACCACCACTTACAGCGCTGTGAGTGTTTTGATGGCCGTCCCCATCACGGCCAGCATGCTGTCCGCAGGCACCACCATCGTAGAACCCGACCCCGCGTTGGGCGAAACGATGTGGGTGTCTGCGGGCACGTATGCCGTGGGGGCAGAGCGCATCAGCAACCATAAGGTGTATTCCTGCGTGCAGGCTCACAGCGGCCGCACGGCGCTGCCCGAGGCAGACCCGGACTACTGGCTCTTCAAACGCCCGAGCAACCTGTTTGCCCCGTTTGACTTCTACCGGTCCACGGCAGCAAAGGCCACGGGCAGTCTCACCTACAAGCTGCAGGTGCCGTTCTTCAGTGACGTGAAGATCTTCGGCGCCGTAGGCGACCAGGTGCAGATCATCGCGCGCGATGCCCCTGGGGGCGCCATCCTCAAGCAGTCCACGCAGGATCTGTGGGAGCAGGCCCTCGGCTTCTGGGAGCTGCTGTTCTCGCCCTTGGGGGTGCGCAGCACGGTGGAGCTGACGGGTATTCCCATCAGTCCTACCTCTGAACTCACCGTAACGGTGAGCGCTGGCCCCACGGCCGCCGTGGAGCTGGGCACCTTGATGGTGGGCGAGTGGCGCAGCCTCACCGGTGGCACGGGCGGCACCGAGTACGGCAGCGAGGCCGAGCCAAGGTCTTACAGCTACATCAAGTTTTACGACGACGGCACGTACGAGATCAAGCGCCGACCTGGCGCGACCGACCTCACCTTGTCGGCGGTGCTCGATGCCGACCAGGCCGAGTACACGGTGGGGCTGCTGCAGCAGGTGCTGGACGTGCCGGTGGCCATCTCGGCCACCGACGTGCCCGGCTACGGCTACCTCAGTGCCCTGGGCCTCATCAGCGGGCGGGTCAAACCAGTCAACAGCAAAGAAGCGCAGCTTGCTGCGCGTGTGAAAGGAATCATCTGATGAGTACGCTGGTAATCATCCCGCCCACTCCCGTGCCTGCGGTAACGCCGGTGCCACCGTTCCCGCCCCTGTCGGACCGCGTGCTGGGCACCTACAACACGAAGGCCTACGCCTTCGGCAACCACATGGGCACCTTGTTCATGCCCGAGTTGGTGGCCCTGTGCGGCAGTGCGTATTCCAACGCGCAGGCGGCCAACGTGGCGGCCACCATCGCCACCGCCATGGCAGCTGCATCGGCCTCGGCAGTGGGCGCTGACAAGTGGGTGATGGGCACCAACTACCCGGCCGATGTGACGGCCTGGAGTCCCCTCGACAAGCAGACCTACCGGCGCAATGCGCCCGGCGGCATCAGCAACGTGGACCCCTACATCGACAGCGGCAGCAGCCCCCCTGGCTGGACCCGCGTGAGTGGTGGCGATTCGCTGCCCCAGTTTCTTCTCTCGACCCAAGGAATCGTATGACCATCAACGCTCAAAACTACGCATCCACGCCCAATACCGCAGTCGCACAGGTGGGCGGCGCTGCCAATGCCAACCGCGACGGCACGGGCACCATCGTGACCGTGTTCACCGCAGGCGCCTCGGGATCGCGGGTTGACGACATCACGCTGACCGCCATCGTTACCACCACGGCGGGCATGGTGCGCCTGTTCCTGCACGACGGTGCGACCGCGAAGCTGTGGCGCGAAGTGATGGTCCCGGCCAACACCGTCAGCGCCACCAACCCGGCCTGGTCGGCGCTGCTCACCAACCTGGCGCTGGTGCTCAAAGCGGGCTGGAGCCTGCGCGCCAGCAGCGAAAAGGCCGAGCTGATCAACGTGTGCGTGACCCGCGCAGGGGACTTCTGATGAACGCGGGCCAGTTTCCATTGGGTGATGGCCGCACGCTGGGCGCCCGCCGTGTGGTGGGCGTGTCTGGGCGTGATCCCTCCGTCGGCCAGAACGTTGTCTATGCCCCTACCGTTTCTGCATTCTCGACCGCTGCAGGCTTGGTGGCTTACTCGGCGGCCATGTCTGCCGCAACCCGTACCCGCATCTATGCCGCCACGGGGCGCGGGGCTGTGAGGATCATGCTGGTGGAGGTGCCCTCTGGTGCGGCGAACTACAGAATTGAGGCCTTTGTAGACGGCATTCGCATCTACGACCGCGCCATCACCAACGGTGCTGGCGAAGCACAGGCGCAGGCCGTGGTGGGCTTCACAACCTACCCAAGTTCCGGCGCATTCAACAACCTCTTCCCGGACTATCTGCCGTTCGACGCCTCGTTCGAGGTTTACCTGACGATCACCCAGGCGGGGCAGACCGCCAAGTGGTGCTACCTGGTGGAGGCCCATCAATGATCACCGAAGTCATCGGCGGCGAGCCCGCCCCAACCCCGGCCAGCGACCTGCGCGCCTTGCTGTGGGAGCAGATCAAGACCTTGCGCGACCGCAAGACGCAGCTGGGCGGCTACCAGGTCGGCGCCCATTGGTTCCACAGCGACACCTTCTCGCGCACGCAGCAGATGGCGCTGGTGATGATGGGCGCGGGCATGCCCGCTGGCCTGCAGTGGAAAACCATGGGCGGCGAATTTGTGGAGATGACGCCCGCCCTGGCGCAGCAAGTGTTCACGGCTGCGGCCGTGCGCGATGCTGCCCTGTTTGCGCATGCCGAGGTGCTGCGCGGGCAGGTGGAGGCGGCAGAAGACCCGCTGGCCGTGGATCTGTCGGCCGGGTGGCCTGAGTCGTTCGGCGGTGTGTGATGCGCGCCGCCTTCTACAAGGCCACACGCCCCGGCGTGCAAGGCATCTACAGCCACGCTGTGCGCTGGGTGGACCGTGGCCCCTATAGCCATTGCGAGCTGGTGTTCACCGATGGCATGAGCGCCAGTGCCAGCTGGATGGATGGTGGTGTGCGCTTCAAGGGCATCGACTACGACCCGGACCACTGGGACCTCATCGAACTGCCCGACCACCTGGAGCCCGCTGCCCGCGCCTGGTTTGAGGCGCACGAGGGCGAGCCTTACGACCTGCCCGGCAACCTGCGCTTTGTGTGCTGGCTGGTGCGCGAGGCGCCCGAGGGCTGGTTTTGCAGCGAGGCCGAGGGCGCAGCGCTCGGCATCTTGGAGCCCTGGCGATTGGGCCCCAACGGGCTGGCGGCGCTGCTGCTCAGCATGTACCCACAGCAACCCGCTTCGGCGGGTTTTTTTACGCCTGAAGGAACCCCATGAACTACATCAAGCACCTGCGGGCGGCCGGTGTGCCAGATCACTACCACCCGGCCGCCATCGCCGCCCTGGAGGGCGCCCGCGAGCGCGCGCAGGGCCTCACCTGGGCAAAGTGGCGCGTGCGCCTGTTCAAGGCGGGCAAGATCGCCCGGCTGCTGCCCTGGACGGCCGAGCGCCTGGTGGATGTGCGACCCGACCTGGCCGACTGGGACATAGCGCCCATGGTCAACATCACAGCGCACGGCGACAACGTGCCTTGGGTGGAGACACCCGAGGGCGGGCGCCCCGCGCCAGGCCAGTGGCTGGACCCTGCAGACGCGCAGGCCGTGGCGGCCAACTACTGGCTGCCAGGCACACACCCGCGCAGCCCTGAGAGCCGCAAGGCCTGGTACCGCCGCAATGCGGGCGAGTACCGCGCCTGGCGCCTGGGCGTGCCGGTGGACGTGGCCACCGGCGTGCAGGTGTGGCGGGGCGGCGGCGTGACGGTGCACCACTGCGGCGACGCCTGGCAGCTGCAGGCCACCGAGCAGCTGGTGGGCCAGCTGCACCTGCAGATCCGCGTGGGCTACGAAATCAGCAACGTGTGGCACGAGCCATCGGGGCAGCAAGCTTGGTGGCCCATCGCGGGCCATGACCTGCGCGCGCCCGTCACCTGGTCCGTGCTGCCCGCTTGGGGGGCGCCGGATGCCTGAGCCCACCACCACGGCCGCTGGCGTGCTCACCGTGGCCACGGCCACGGCCACCAGCACCATGATCACGGCGTTTGGTGTGTCGCTGGGCCTGCGGGTCGATGTGCTGATAGCGGGCTTTGCTGGGGCGCTGGTGGCCATCATCCTGCTGAACGCAGTGCCGGGCAGCAGCGACACCTGGCGCGAGCTGCTGCGCACCACCGTGCGCCGCATGTTCGTGGCCTTCGCCAGCAGCCTGACAGCGGGCTATCTGGCGCCGCTGGCTTTGCTGGCTGCGCAGCTGCCCGACTCGCTGCTGCTGGGTGGCGCATTTGCCGTGGGTGGCGGGGCGCAGCAGGTGCTGGTGTTTTTCATCAAGCGCTTGAGCGGCCAGGCGCAGCCCGTGCCGCAGCCACCAGGGGGAGGGGCCACGCCATGACCTTCACTCTGTCTGCCATCACCGTGCTGGGCCTGGTGCACTGGCTGTCGGGCGTCATCGTCCTGGCCGAGGCCCTGAACAAGCTGGAGCGAACGGCGCCCTGCAGGCGTGGCCTTGCGCCGCGCGAGCGTGCTACCGAATGGCTCAAAGCCATCGCCTGGGCCTTGCTGGCCGTGGGCGGGGCCGGGGCCTTCATCACGCCACTACTACCGCTGGAGACACCCACGCTGCAGGATGCCTGCGTGCTGCTGGGCTTCGCGGTGCTCATCGTTCGTACACGCGTCAAGGAGGGCTAGCACATGCAGCTCACGCAACACTTCACCCTGGCCGAGCTGACGGCCAGCAGCAAGGCCCGCCAGCTCGGGCTGGACAACACGCCACCGCCCGAGATCGTGCCGCGCCTGGTGCTCACGGCCGAGATGCTGGAGCGCATCCGCAGCACGCTGGGCGTGCCCATCACCGTCACCAGCGGCTACCGAGGGCGCCAGCTCAACGCGGCCGTGGGCGGCGTGACCAGCAGCGACCACACCCAAGGCCACGCGGCCGACATCGTGGCGCCTGGCTACGGCACCCCGTACCAGATCGCCCGCAGCCTGGCGCCGCTGGTGTCGGTGCTGGGCATCGGCCAGCTGATCCTGGAGGGCGTGAAGGGCAAGCAGTGGGTGCACGTCAGCACCCGCGTGCCTGACAAGCCCGCCAACCGCGTGATCACCATCACCGACCAGGGCGCCCAGCTGGGCATTCAGGAGTTGCCATGATCCCCGGCCTCTACACCTACGCAGCCACCGCCCTGGTGGCCGCAGCCATCGCCGCCACCGGCGCCTGGCGCGTGCAGGAGTGGCGCTGGGGCGCCAAAGAGGCGCAGCGCATGGAGATCGATCGCCAGGCCGAAGAGGCCCGGCAGACCGACGCCAGGCAGCAGCGCCAGTTCAACGACACCGCCAGCGGCCGCCACGCGGCCACGGTGGCCACCCTATCCAACAAGCTGGGAGACGCCCGTGCGCAAATCGCTAACCTGTCTGCTGATCGCCAGTGCCTTGACGCTCGCACTGTCGGCATGCTCAACAACCTCGGCACCGCCTCTTCGCTCGGGCTACGAACCTCTGCCAGCGAACCTGCAGGTGCGTCCGCAGCCGTTGCCGCCCCTGAAACTGACCATACCCCCACCTCCGGCTACGCCAGTGAGCGGGATACGGCAGAGTGGATAGCCATTTGCGCCACGCGATACGGCGAGGTGGCCAGCCAGGTCAACCAAATCCTGGACATCGAGGAGCGCCGCCAGCAGGGGGGCAAGTGATGGTAGTGCACACGCATGCACACCAGGGCGCCCGCCCTGGCCCCGGCCGCAAGGCTATCAAACAGTTGAATGAGCGCCTGCGGCGAGAGCAGCGCGATGAGCAGCAGCGAGTGCTGGAGAAAGCGTTGCGTTACGCCATCCCGCGAAACGATGAGGGGCCACCGCCCCGCATCGACTGAAAAAAAGAACAAGGCGACCGCCCGGATGCTACGAACACCCGGACGGCCACCTGACCCACTGAAGTACCCAGTAAGTCAAGCCAAGGCCCTGCCCACCTGTACAGGCGGGGCGAGTGTAAACGACGAACCTGGAGCCCTATGGCAACCCCAATCATCCCGTGGCTCGGCGGCAAGCGCCGCCTGGCCGATATCCTGATCCCGCGCTTTCCGGCGCATAGCTGTTACGTCGAGGTCTTTGCTGGCGGCGCGGCGCTTTACTTCCTGCGCCCACCGGCCGAGGTCGAGGTTATCAACGACGTCAACGGTGAGCTGGTCAACCTGTATCGGGTGGTGAAGCACCACCTGGAGGAGTTCGTGCGCCAGTTCAAGTGGGCGCTGAGCAGCCGCGATGTGTTCAAGTGGCTGCAGGACACGCCGCCTGACACGATGACCGATGTGCAGCGCGCGGCCCGTTTCTTCTACCTGCAGCACCATGCCTTCGGCGGCAAGGTGCAGGGGCAGACCTGGGGCACTGCGACCACGGCGCCGCCGGTGAACCTGCTGCGGCTGGAGGAAACCCTGAGCGCCGCGCACCTGCGCCTGGCGAGCACCTACGTCGAGCGGCTGGACTGGAAGGAGTGCATACGCCGATACGACCGCCCCCACACGCTGTTTTACATGGACCCGCCTTACTGGCAAACCGAGGGCTATGGCGTGCCGTTTGCCTGGTCAGAATATGAAGCCATTGCCGAGCTGATGCGCGGCATCAAAGGCAAAGCGATCTTGAGCATCAATGACCACCCGGATATCCGCGCCTGCTTTGCGGGGTTGCAGATGGAGGAGGTGCCGATAAGCTACACCGTAGGGGGTGGGGCCAAGGCCGTGGATAGGATGGAGCTGATCATCTATAGCTACGACCAGGCCACCACACAGTCGGGTCTTTTTCAGTGGTGAGGGAGCGGTATGGCAGCAGGTGATTTCGGCCAGGCATTCATGCACATCTTTGTGAACAGCAAGGCGAGTGCGGGTAACCCCGGTTATGAGGCATGTTCGTTGGCCGTCCGGAGGGACTTCTTCCGAAGCGCTCAGCCAATTCTGTTGATTGCGCTGACCTCGGCCGGTGTGCTGTGGCTCACCGGCCGCATCGGGCCCGATCTTGAATTGCACTGGGGCAGGGTCTGCGCATCTTTGGGGGCGCTACTGGCTGGCTGGGCAACATGGTTTGCACTTGCCGACGGCAATAGCTCCTACAAAAGGCAACGCCCTGATGAGATAGCCAGATCCGGTGTGTTCCGGGCGCTCATGTGGCCCGGCATCCTGCTCTCGGTTGTGGGGGCGGCCTGGTGGCCGTGAGCCTCTAGACCGCCGCTGGCACCACCCACCAAGCCTGCTTTAGGTATCGGTGGTGCGCGTCAAAGTCCTTGCCCGTGACGCGCATACCGCCCTGTAGCACCCGCAGCTCTGCATTTTCGAGAGGCGGTAGCACTGCGGAGTGGTCGGACGCCCCTTCTTTGGGTAGCAGCAGGGCGTGGCGAAATGGCTCGCCGGTCTGTGGGCGCTTGAGCCGGTACACCAGCCAACCGGTTTGCCCGTTGGCCTTGGCCACATCGTTCTGCAGGCGGTTGCCCTGGCCGTCGTAGAGTCTATAAACCGTGCAGTACATGCGCCCATCCTCGAAACACTGTTAAAGCATACAGTTATTTTTCTTGGTGGGCTACGCAAAAACCGGCTTTGATCTGTGGCAGAATTCAGCCCAGACGCAAAGCGGTGCGGTTGATCGAGTGGTTATCGTCTAACTTGTTGATTTACAAGGCGGTCGATGGATTGCAAATCCGGTTAGTCCGGTTCGACTCCGGACCGCGCCTCCAGATATGGTCTGCAGCAGTGAAGCGATCAAAGCCTCTGGGCCGAGACGCCAGCAGGGATCGTGTCGATGGATGGTAGTTGGATGGAAATTTTTTGGCTTGCAATCGAATACGGCCAAAAATAGTTATATAATTTGAGGCTTGCTGATAAGCACTAACGGAAACGTTAGGGAAATCAGAAAATGCGGGAATAGCTCAGTTGGTAGAGCGCAACCTTGCCAAGGTTGAGGTCGAGAGTTCGAGACTCTTTTCCCGCTCCATATTTGAAAAGGGAAGCTTAGGCTTCCCTTTTTTCTTGGTGGTACGGAGCGTGCTGTTGTCAAACAGCGGTCCCGACCAGAGATGCGACAGGGCATTGCGCGCACGCGCTGCCCGGGTTACGCTGCAACGCAGGTATGCGCTCAGCAGCCGGCGCCCCGATGGTGAAATTGGTAGACACTGCGGACTTAAAATCCGCCGCTTTCCTGAAAAGGGGCGTGCCGGTTCGACCCCGGCTCGGGGCACCACTACGATTCAATCATGTCAAGTTACAACGCTCCCTTCGAAATCCACGTCCACGGACAGGTTCTCTTGCGTGCTGATGTCAGTTTTGACCAGCTCCAGGAGGCGCTCAAACCCCTGTGGAAGTACGCTGGAGCCCGTTCGCTGGCCGATGGCGCGGCCAGTGCTTATGAGGAAGAACCTGGCATCAAGTACGACGCGCAGGAGCACTTGCTGCAGATGTGCTGGACGGTACGGGGTGACGAGGATTTCCGCCAGTCGCTCGACGAGATGTGCATGAGCCTCAATGAGCTGGCGGAGCAAGGCGCGGCCATCGAGGTCACCTTCTACGACACCGACTTTGATGAAGACGAAGAAGAGCAGGGCGCCGAGTCGCGCGATGACTTCGTGATGCTTTTCGTCGGCCCCACGCCCGCTGCCATCATGCAGGTGCAGCGTGATCTGCTGGTGCAAGACGTGGTGAACATGATGGAGCGCCACTTTGATGGCGCCGAGTTAGGGGGCGTGGTCGCAGAGATCGACAAGCTGTTCAGCCAGCGTTTTGATGCCCTGGTGAACTCCCTGGAGATCGGCAAGCCCCCGCGTGGCCCCGGCGGCCCAGGTGGTGGTCACGGCGGTGGCGGTGGCCGTCGTCCGCGTCACTTGCACTGACTTGCGTGGGCGTGCTGCGCTGAGTGGTGGTGCGCGCCATTCCGCGCATCGCCCTCCGATATCTCCCAGGCATTGGGTCAATTCTCCGAACGCTTCGATGCCTCTGTGTGGTCGCGCCACTCCATGCCCTGCGCGTCGCTGCCTTGTTGCCCATGAGCACTGATCTTCCGTATCTGCGTTCTTACCCCGCTTCGTTGCAGGACCAGGCGCGCGATCTGCTGGCACAGGGAAAGCTCGGGGCGGTTCTGCAGCGCAAGTATCCGCAGGCGCACGCCGTGCGCAGCGACAGGGCGCTCTACGACTATGCGCAGGAGCTCAAGGCACGCTACCTGCGCAATGCGGGCACGGTCAACAAGGTGCTGTTCGACAACAAGATCCACGTGGTGCGCCACGCGCTGGGCTTGCACACGGCGGTGTCGCGTGTGCAGGGCAACCGGCTGGCGGCCAAGCATGAGATTCGTGTTGCCGCGATGTTCAAGCAGGCGCCCGAAGAGTTCCTGCGCATGATCGTTGTCCATGAGCTGGCCCACCTGCGCGAGAAGGACCACGACAAAGCCTTCTACCAGCTCTGCACCCACATGGAGCCGCAGTACCACCAGTACGAGTTCGACCTGCGCCTGTACCTCACCCATGTGGAGCAGGCAGGCACCCGGCTCTGGGGCAGCGACGCGTCCTGAAGACTCAGAGCCGTCACACCCAGTTGCTTCATAAATGATAGCAACTGGTACATATGGATCATGCACCAGAAGCAGATAGAGGCTGAATCAGGGAACTGAAACGCTCCGGCACTGGCTGGGGGGCAGGTCCAGCCACCGCTGGGCTGCTGCCTCCAGCATGGACACCGGGCCCGTGGTGAGCAATTGCACCGATGGGTTGCTCTGGAGGGGCGGCGGTTGATTGCCCGGGTTCGGTGGCTCGGGCACAGCGAGCAGACCTGCGGTCTCCAGCAGCCGCCGCGTCTGGCGCGCCACGGGTTCTCCAGTTTCAATGAACTGGACGTCAGGCCCCACCAGTGCGCGCAACTCGTGGGCCACAAAGATGTAGTGGGTGCAGCCCAGCACCAGGGTGTCCATCTGCCCGGGGCCTGTGCCAAAACTGCCCATCGCCTGAAGATAACGTTCGCACAGGCCCCCAGTCTCCGTGGCACCGACCGGACTGCCGGGGGCGGCGGGTGGCAGGGCCACGCTGCGCTCGATGGCGTGCGCCAGACCATCGCAGGGCTGCACTACAAAGTGGGCTTGATCGGCCAGTGAGGCCATGAGCTTGCCGAACTTGGCGCTGGTCAATGTGCCCCGGGTGCCGATGACACCCACATGCCCTGTTTTTGTCACTGCAAGAGCGGGCTTGACGGCCGGCTCCAGCCCCACGAGGGGCAACTCCGGGTGGCTGCTTCGCACCTCATGAATGGCAGCCGCAGTGGCTGTGTTACACGCCACCACCAGGGCCTTGATGTGGTGCTGCTCGCACAGGTACTGGGTGATGGCATGGGTGCGGGCGGCCACATAGGCGTCGCCACGCTCGCCGTAGGGGGCGTGGCCGCTGTCGGCCAGGTACACGAAGCGCTCGTGGGGCATGGAGGCCAGCAGGGCACGCAGCACGCTTAGTCCGCCAACGCCGCTGTCAAATACACCGATAGGAGAAGAGGCCGACTGCATCAGGGAGCCCATGGTTGGACAAAAGGCTGGATTGTAGGAAATGAGCGTATGTCTGTAGCGTGTGCACTGGGGGCGCTGCGCTGGGACAAGACCATGGATTTTGACAATGAGTCCGGTGCTGTGCCGCCACATACGTCGCTGCAGAGCACAAGAGAAACCGGAGGGATCAGCGCGCGGGTGCTTTGGCCTTGCCGTTGCCACTGGGCGTTGCTTCTGCAACTTTCGGGTGCGACAGCAGGTAGTAGCGTTTGACCACGGCCTTTTGACCCTCTTGGCCCCCGGCGACCAGCTCGCTGCCGATGCTCACCAGCACGCCGGTGGCCTGGTTGAGTTGCGCGGCAAACGCGCACAGATACCAGGCAGCCTCTTCGCTCGCCAATTGCGCGGTATCGGTCTGCAGGATGTCGATGCCGTGCTCGCGCCCATACAGGCGTGTGAGCGCGCTGCCCGTGGCGAACGATTTGCGCTTCGGGTCTTTCAGGTCGGGCACGCGTTCAACGGCCTCCCATGCCCAGCGCCGGCTTTCGGGCCACCACGTGCCCAGCAGCTCCGCATCGAACACCGTGCGCTTGCCGCCACGGAGCACGGTGAAGGTCTTGTGGAAAAAGTCCAGCGTGCGCAGTTGGCTGCCTGCCAGGTGCTGGCTGTTCAGCAGCTGTTGGCGTTCGATGTGGGATGCGAGGCTGGCGTCCAGCAGCGCGGCGTCGCGGGCGGGCAGTGCACCGCCAAAGGCGGTCTGTGCGTCGCGCTGCGGAACCATGGGCGGGTTGGCGCTGGCGGACAGGGGCAGGGCGCCGATCAGCGTGGCCAGCAGCAGGGCGTAGAGGGGCTGTCGAAGGGTCTGTGCAAACCCGTGGTTCAAAAGCATGGTGGGGGCGGCAAACGCCGAAGAAGAGGAGTCGGGTCGAGCCCGTATTTTTGCCGAAGCGGATGCAGGGATGTGCGTCGGGGGGCCACAAAAAAACCGCCCGAAGGCGGTTCCTTGTCATTGCACCTTGTGGTGTGGCGGCCACCTCGCGGGCCCTGCCACACCAACGCGCATCAGGCTGCGGCGACGCCGATGCCCTTGAACTCGCCCGAGGCGATGCGCTTTTGCCACTCGGCCGGGCCCGTGATGTGGGCGCTGGTGCCACCGGCGTCCACGGCCACGGTCACGGGCATGTCCACCACGTCGAATTCGTAGATGGCTTCCATGCCCAGGTCTTCAAAGCCCACGACCTTGGCGGTCTTGATGGCCTTGGAGACCAGGTAGGCGGCGCCACCCACGGCCATCAGGTAGGCGCTCTGGTGCTTCTTGATGGCCTCGATGGCGACCGGGCCGCGCTCGGCCTTGCCCACCATGGCGATCAGGCCAGTCTGGGCCAGCATCATCTCGGTGAAGCCGTCCATGCGCGTGGCGGTGGTGGGGCCTGCAGGGCCCACGGCTTCCCCCTTCACCGGGTCCACAGGGCCCACGTAGTAGATGACGCGGTTGGTGAAGTCCACAGGCAGCTTCTCGCCCTTGGCCAGCATGTCCTGGATGCGCTTGTGTGCGGCATCGCGGCCCGTCAGCATCTTGCCGTTGAGCAGCAGCGTGTCGCCGGGCTTCCAGCTGGCGACTTCTTCCTTGGTCAGGGTGTCGAGGTTGACCTTCTTGCTCTTGTTGTAGTCGGGCGCCCAGTTCACGTTGGGCCACAGGTCCAGGCTCGGGGGCGTGAGGTACACGGGGCCCGAGCCGTCCATGACGAAGTGCGCGTGGCGTGTGGCGGCGCAGTTCGGGATCATGGCGATGGGCTTGCTGGCCGCGTGTGTGGGGTACATCTTGATCTTGACGTCCAGCACTGTGGTCAGGCCGCCCAGGCCTTGCGCGCCAATGCCCAGCGCGTTGACCTTTTCAAACAGCTCCAGGCGCAGCTCTTCGACCTTGTCGAGCGCGGGGCCGCCGGTCTTGGCGGCTTCGGCCTTGGCCTGCAGCTTGTACATGTCCAGGTCGTCCATCAGGCTTTCCTTGGCCATCAGCACGGCCTTTTCGGCCGTGCCGCCAATGCCGATGCCCAGCATGCCGGGCGGGCACCAGCCGGCGCCCATGGTGGGCACGGTCTTGAGCACCCAGTCCACCACGTTGTCGCCGGGGTTGAGCATGTACATCTTGGACTTGTTCTCCGAGCCGCCGCCCTTGGCCGCCACGGTGATGTCCACGGTGTTGCCGGGCACAATCTCGGTGAAGATCACGGCAGGGGTGTTGTCCTTGGTGTTCTTGCGGGCGAACTGCGGATCGGCCACGACCGAGGCGCGCAGGGTGTTGTCGGGGTGGTTGTAGCCCCGGCGCACGCCTTCGTTGATGGCGTCGTCCAGGCTGCCGCTGAAGCCCTCCCAGCGCACGTCCATGCCCACTTTCAGGAACACGTTGACGATGCCGGTGTCCTGGCAGATGGGGCGCTGGCCGGTGGCGCTCATCTTGCTGTTGGTCAGGATCTGGGCGATCGCATCCTTGGCCGCCGGGCTCTTCTCGCGCTCGTAGGCGCGGGCCAGGTGGGCGATGTAGTCGGTGGGGTGGTAGTAGCTGATGTACTGCAGTGCGCCGGCAATGGATTCGATCAGGTCTTCTTGGCGAATGGTCGTCGTGGTCATGGCGGTGGGGGTTTTAGGGAAAACGCGAACCCCGAATTATCTCCCGGCGGGCTTGCGCGGGCCTGTCAGGGGCGATGGGGGGGTGGTAGCGCGCCATGGCCTTCGGTGGGTATGCTGCGGGCTGGTGTTTCATTCATTCCCATCCGCTCACCGAGCGCGCAAGGCCCCACCGTGAAGACCTCTACCCCCGACGCGACCGCATACCGCACCGAAAAAGACACCTTCGGCCCCATCGATGTGCCTGCCCAGCGCCTGTGGGGGGCGCAGACACAGCGCTCGCTGCACCACTTCGCCATTTCGGGCGAGCGCATGGCGCCGGAGCTGATCCGGGCGCTGGCCCAGGTCAAGCGGGCCAGCGCCTACGTGAACAACGCGCTGGGCCTGCTCGACGCGGCCAAGACCACGGCCATCGTTGCGGCGGCAGACGAGGTGATCGAAGGTGGTCACCTGCAGGAGTTTCCGCTGGTGGTGTGGCAGACCGGATCGGGCACGCAGACCAACATGAACATGAACGAGGTGCTGGCCAACCGCGCGAGCGAGCTGCTGGGTGGCCCGCGCGGCGAAGCGCGCCTGGTGCATCCCAACGACGAGGTGAACAAGAGCCAGTCGAGCAACGACGTGTTCCCCACCGCCATGCATCTGGCGGCGGTGGACGCGCTGATGCACCGCCTGCTGCCCGCGCTGCACGGCCTGCGCACAACGCTGGCGGCCAAGGCGAAGGCGTTCGACAGCATCGTGAAGATTGGGCGCACCCACCTGCAGGACGCCACGCCCCTCACGCTGGGCCAGGAGATCTCGGGCTGGGTGGCGCAACTGCAGCATGGCGAGCAGCATGTGCGTGCCGCGCTGCCCCATTTGGGCGAGCTGGCCTTGGGTGGCACGGCGGTGGGCACGGGGCTCAATGCGCCCGCCGGTTATGCGCAGGCCGTGGCCAAGGAGCTGGCCGACCTGACCGGCCTGCCGTTGGTCACCGCCCCCAACAAGTTCGAGGCCCTGGCCAGTTGCGATGCGCTGGTGCATGCCCATGGCGCGCTCAAGACCCTGGCGGCCAGCCTGATGAAGATTGCCAACGACGTGCGCTGGCTGGCCAGCGGCCCGCGCAGTGGGCTGGGCGAGATCACCATCCCCGAGAACGAGCCGGGCTCGTCCATCATGCCGGGCAAGGTCAACCCCACGCAGTGCGAGGCGCTGACCATGCTGTGCGCGCAGGTGCTGGGCAACGACGTGGCCATCAACATCGGCGGGGCCTCGGGCAACTTCGAGCTGAACGTGTTCCGCCCGATGGTGATCCACAACTTCTTGCAGAGCGTGCGCTTGCTGGCCGATGGCATGGCCAGCTTCAACGAGCACTGCGCCGTGGGCATCGAGCCCAACCAGGCGCGCATCAACGACCTGGTGGAGCAGTCGCTGATGCTGGTAACGGCACTCAACCCCCACATCGGCTACGACAAGGCGGCCTTCATCGCCAAGAAGGCGCACAAGGAGGGCACCAGCCTGCGCGCCGCCGCCGTGGCCTCGGGGCATGTGACGGGCGAGCAGTTTGACCAGTGGGTGGTGCCTGCGCAGATGGTGGGGCGCTGAGTCTGCAGGGCTGTTTGGTGGGGGGTTCGTGGTGCTTTTGAGCAAAATGCACCGGTAGCGCTAGTGCTGCATGCCTTGGTAGCTATCAAATTGATAGTTATCGGCCCCAGGGGGTGTCGCTGGCAGCCTGCCTGTCAGGCCGCTGGCGGGCCCTCGTGGTTCGGGTCCAGCGCAAAGCCTACGCCATACACCGAGCGGATCCAGTCGCTGCCGTCCGTGCTGGCGGCCTTGAGCTTCTTGCGCAGGTTCTTGATGTGGCTGTCGATGGCGCGCTCGTTCACATCCAGCGTGTCGTCGTAGGCCTGGTCGAGCAGCTGGGCGCGCGAGAAGATGCGCCCCTTCTGGCGCGCCAGCACCTGCAGCAATTTGAACTCGCGCCGCGTGAGGCCCAGCGGCGTGCCATGCAGCGTGGCCTGCCAGTGCGACTCGTCCAGCATCAATGCGGCAAGTGGTGTGCTGGCGGAGGAAACCTCCTGCGCTGCAGCGGTGCGGCGCAGCACGGCCTTGACGCGGGCCACCACCTCGCGTGGTGAAAACGGCTTGCAGATGTAGTCGTCGGCGCCCAGCTCCAGCCCGATGAGGCGGTCCACCTCTTCCACGCGGGCCGTGAGCATGATGATGGGGTGCTGCGTGTGGCGCCGCGCCTGGCGCAATATCTCCAGCCCGTCGATGCCGGGCAGCATGATGTCCAGCAGCGTGAGGTCGGGCGGCGTGGTGAGCATGCTCGCCAGCGCGGCTCGGCCCTCGGCCTGGTGCTCCACCGCATAGCCCGCGTGGCGCAGGTAGTCCACCACGATGGCGGCGATGTCGGGTTCGTCTTCGACGACAAGGATGCGTGGGCTCATGGTGCCGGGTTGTCCAGAAGGGGCAAGTTCAGTGTGATGCGCAGCCCGCCCAGGGGCGAGGCCTCGGCCGTCAGCGTGCCGCCGTGGGCGAGCACGATGGCGCGGCAGATCGCCAGGCCCAGGCCTGATCCGCCGTGGTCGCGGTTGCGCGAGGTTTCTGCGCGGTACAGGCGCTCAAAAATACGGGGCAGCTCGTGCGCGGGCACGCCGGGCGCGCTGTCGTCCAGCTGCACCTGCAGCTGGGGGGCTCCATCGGCCGGTGGCAGCAGGCGCGCCGCAATGCGCAGCAGGCCGCCCGCGTCGGTGTAGCGCAGGCTGTTTTCCAGCAGGTTCAAAAACACCTGGTGCAGCTGCTGCGCGTCGCCGCGCACCAGGGGGGCCGGCTGGGCGGCGCCTGGTGCGGCCAGGGCATCCAGGCCGCTGGTGTCCACATCGATGCCCGCCTGCGCCAGGCGGGGGCGCATGGAGGCCAGCGCTTCGTTCAGCAGCGACAGCGGGTGCACGGGCACCTGGGCCGAGGGTGCGCTGGTGCCCACCGCATCCAGGCTGGCGCGCAGGTCGCCCACCAGCTGGATCAGGCGCATCACCTGTCGGTGCAGGCGCAGCGCGGTCTTGTCGTCAAAGGGGCGGATGCCATCCTGCACGGCCTCGATCTCGGCGCGCATGGCGGCCAGGGGGGGTGCGCAGTTCGTGGGCCACGTCGCCCAGCCATTGGCGGCGGCTGGCTTCGATGCTGCCCAGTTGTTCGGCCATGGTGTTGAAGGTGCGGGCCAGCTGGGCCAGTTCGTCATTGCCGTGCACGGGCACGCGGGTGTGCAGGTGGCCCTGCGCAATGCCGCGTGCGCCGGTGGCCAGGGCCTCGACCGGGGCCAGCCAGCGCCGTGCCAGCCAGCCCGACAGGACCAGCGCCAGCGCCAGGCCGACCAGGCCCGTCCACGCCACAAAGCCCAGGTGCTGGGCCAGAAAGGCCTGGTCGGCATCGCTGCGCACGCCCTGCGGTGGCGCCAGCACCAGGTGCCCGATGGTCTGGCCGCCGGCGCCACGCAACGCCAGGCGTGCGCCCCCCGGCTGCGGCGGTGTGCCTGCGACCAGCTGATCTTGTGCATCGAGCAGGCCCAGGCGGGGGTAGATGTCATCCGGGTGGCGCTGGGGTGGCGCTGGGCCCCGGTCCAGGGGCCGCAGGTCGCCGGGCGGAGGTGGGGGCTGGCTGTTGCCAAGGTCAGTGCCACGGCCGCGGCCACCGTCACTGGCATTGGAAGGAGGGGGGGTGACCGTGCCAGGCGTGCCAGGAGGCTCCGACGGGAGGCCGGGTGGCGAGCCGCTGGGGGGGCGGGCGCCACCCGGCCCGCGTGGACCGGCGCCCGGGTGGGTCAGCCGTCCCCACAGGGACGACTGCCCCCGCAGGCTGTCCCAGCCGCCTGCCTGGGTGTGGTGGGCCTGCAGGCGCTCGGCCAGCCAGTCCATGCGGGCCAGCTCGATCTCGGCCACATACGGCCCCAGGCCCCGCTGCAGGCCCAGGCGCGAGAAACCCACAAAGATCAGCAACAGCGCCAGCAGCAGGGCGGCCAGGGCGATGAAGGCTTTGCGGTGCAGCGTCAGATGGGGCTCGGGGACGAGGGAGCGCAGGGGCGGCATGGTGGGTCAGCGGGCGGGGGGCGGGCCACCTGCGCCGGGGCCACCGGGCCCGCCAGCGGGCATGGCCACCAGGGTGCCGTCCATTGTGCGGCAAGTGCCTGCGAGGCTCTTGCCGTCGGGCATGGTCAGTGTGACGGAGGCGCCTTCGGTCTTGCCCTTGCAGGCGGCGTAGGCCTCGGGTGGCGGGGCGGGCGGCGTGCCGCGGGATGGCTGGGCGTGGCTGGGGAACGCTGCGGCGATGGATGCCAGGGCCAGTGCGGCCAAAAGGGTGTGGATCTTGAACATCGGGCGTCTTTCTGGAGATCGAAACAACAGGGTGAATGGAAGAAACGAGGGGCTCAGACCGCGATCGAAATCGTGATGCTGGCCGAGTAGCCGCCACCGGTGTTGGCCTGCATGGTGGTCATCTCCAGCGTGGTGCCATCGCTGAAGACGTTGTCCGTGGCAAACGACATGGAGGCCAGGTTGCGCACGCTGGCGCTGTAGCCCGAATTGCTGCTGTAGATGCTGCTGAGCAGTGCGGTGGGGAACGCCAGTTGCGTGGTCTTGATCTTGTTGGCGGCCTTGGTGGCCGATGCCAGCGTGGGGTAGATCTCCAGGTGCATGTGCGGCATGCGGCCCGCATAGCAGCCCGGAACGATGGTGGTGAAGGTCACGGTGCCGTTGGCGTCCGTGGCCTGCACGCCGCGCAGGTAGTTGTCGGCGATGTTGTTGGAGGTGTAGACCGAGTAGTTGCCGTCTTGCGTGCAGTGCCACAGGTAGATGGCGTAGCCCGACAACGCCGCGCAGCTGGCGCTGGTGTTCGTCAGCGTGATGGTGATGGACAGCGGCACGCCGCTGACCTGGGTGGACGATCCCACCGAACTGCGGATGTCCGAGCGCACGATGCCGCTGAGCGCGAGCACGTTGTAGGTGTTGTTGCTGGCCGTGGAGCCGTCGGCAGGGTAGGGCCCTGCGGTCTCCTCGGGTAAGACGGAGCAGGTGGTGGTTGTGCCGGTGCCTGTTCCGGTGCCTGTTCCGGTGCCAGTGCCCGATCCGGTACCGCTGCCGGTGCCAGACCCGGAGTCCGTGCTGCTGCCAGAGTCGGTGCTGGTGCTGTCACTGCCGCCGCCGCAGCCCCACAGGGAGGCGACGCCTAACGAGCCGAGCGCGCTCAATGCCAGGCGGCGGCTGGTGGCGGTGTGTGTGGACGGGGAGGCTGCCGCAGCGGGTGCTTGCGCCGCGGCTGTGGTCGGGGGGAGAGAGGACAGAGGGGGCATGGATTTCTCCTTCGGGTGGGTCTGCACCGCACTGTGCCTACCGATTGAGGAGAAATCTGGGAGCGCCCAGGTCGCTGAGTACCGAAGGGTGTTTGCTTCAAAATTGATAGCTGCCAGCGCATATGCAACCGGCGCTACCGGCACTTTTGACTGATATTCAAGTCCCGGGGGCTCCCCCGGCGTTGCCGGGGAGCCTGGGGACCGTCGCCGTACTCAGTGGCGGTCCGACGAGTGCGACATCAGCCGGTCGGTCAGCGCGATGGCCAGGGCGCTGAGCAGGAACACCACATGGATGATGGTTTGCCACATCAGCACCTTGAGGTCGTAGTTGGCGGCGTTGATGAAGGTCTTGAGCAGGTGGATGGAGCTGATGCCGATGATGGCGGTGGCCAGCTTGACCTTGAGCACCGAGGCGTTCACATGGCTCAGCCACTCGGGCTGGTCGGGGTGGTCTTCCAGGTGCAGGCGCGAGACAAAGGTCTCGTAGCCGCCGACGATCACCATGATCAGCAGGTTGGAGATCATGACCACGTCGATCAGCGCCAGCACCACCAGCATGATGATGGTCTCGTTGAGCGCGGTGACCTGGAAATCACTCTTGTAGCCAATGCTGGACACCAGGCTCTGCAGGGCCGCCGTGTTGCCAAACGCGGCTTCGATCAGGTGCACCAGTTCCACCCAGAAATGGAACACATACACCGCCTGCGCCAGGATCAGGCCCAGATACAGGGGCAGTTGCAGCCACCGGCTGGCGAAGATCATGGAAGGCAGGGGGCGCAGCGGCGCTGGGGGCTTGTGTTGGGGAGAGGACATGGCACTCGCAAAGGGTTGCAGGAGGCGCGATTTTAGGGGGGCAGCATGTCCCTGCGGTGGCAGGTGGGTCTGCGCGGCCGGTGGCCCGGCCCTTGGCGACGGGCGGGCCGCAATGGCGTACTCTGTAAGCTTCGCGCCAGTCAGTGGCCTGTAAGTGCCGCGCCCGACAGTACCGCCCAATTCCAATTCCCATTAGATCCAGGAGACAACACCATGAGTGCGCCCACATCCGCCATCGAGTCCGTGCTGGTTGAGAACCGCGTGTTCCCGCCCTCGGACGCCATCGTCAAAGCCGCGCGCGTGTCCGGCATGGCTGGGTATGACGCACTGTGTGCCGAGGCCGAAAAGGACTTCGAGGGCTTCTGGGCGCGCCAGGCACGCGGCAATCTGCAGTGGACCAAGCCTTTCACCCGCACGCTGGACGAGTCCAACGCGCCGTTCTTCCAGTGGTTCGCCGATGGCGAACTCAATGCCTCGGCCAACTGCCTGGACCGCCACATCGGCACCGCCACCGAAAACAAGACGGCCATCATCTTTGAAGCCGACGATGGCACGGTCACCAAGATCACCTATAAGGAACTGCTGGCCCGAGTGAGCCAGTTTGCCAACGCGCTCAAGGCCCATGGCGTGGCCAAGGGCGACCGCGTGCTGATCTACATGCCCATGACCATTGAGGGCGTGATCGCCATGCAGGCCTGCGCTCGCATTGGCGCCACGCACAGCGTGGTGTTTGGCGGCTTTAGCGCCAAGGCCGTGCACGAGCGCATCATCGATGCCGGTGCCGTGGCCGTCATCACTGCCAACTACCAGATGCGTGGTGGCAAAGAGCTGCCGCTCAAGTCCATCATCGATGAAGCCCTGGCCATGGGCGGCTGCGACACCATCCGCAATGTGTTTGTCTATCAGCGCACAGCCACGGCCTGCAACATGGTGGCCGGGCGCGACAAGACCTTTGCCGAGGCACTGGCGGGGCAAAGCACCGAATGCGCACCCGTGGCCGTGGGCGCCGAGCACCCTTTGTTCATCCTCTATACCAGCGGCTCCACCGGCAAGCCCAAGGGCGTGCAGCACAGCACCGGCGGCTACCTGCTGTGGGCCAAGATGACGATGGACTGGACGTTTGACCTGCGCGCCGACGACGTGTTCTGGTGCACGGCCGACATTGGCTGGATCACGGGCCACACCTACGTCGCCTATGGCCCACTGGCTGCTGGCGCCACGCAGATCATCTTCGAAGGCATTCCCACCTTCCCGAACGCAGGCCGCTTCTGGCAGATGATCGAGCGCCACAAGTGCACCATCTTCTACACCGCCCCCACCGCCATCCGCTCGCTCATCAAGGCGGCCGAGGCTGACGAGGCGGTACACCCCGCGCGCTCGGACCTGTCGAGCCTGCGCATCCTGGGCAGCGTGGGCGAGCCCATCAACCCCGAAGCCTGGATGTGGTACCACAAGAACGTGGGCGGCGAACGCTGCCCCATCGTGGACACCTTCTGGCAGACCGAAACCGGCGGCCATGTCATCACCCCGCTGCCCGGCGCTACGCCGCTGGTGCCCGGCAGCTGCACGTTGCCCCTGCCCGGCATCACCGCCGCCATCGTGGACGAAATGGGCAACGACGTACCCAACGGCGCCGGTGGCATCCTGGTCATCAAGCGCCCCTGGCCCAGCATGATCCGCACCATCTGGAACGACCCCGAGCGTTTCAAGAAGAGCTACTTCCCCGAAGAACTCAAGGGCTACTACCTGGCCGGTGACGGCGCGGTGCGCAGTGCCGACCGGGGCTACTTCCGCATCACCGGCCGCATTGACGATGTGCTGAACGTGTCCGGTCACCGCATGGGCACGATGGAGATCGAATCCGCCCTGGTCGCCAAGACGGATCTGGTGGCCGAGGCCGCCGTGGTGGGCCGCCCTGACGACGTTACCGGTGAGGCCATCTGTGCGTTTGTGGTGCTCAAGCGCTCGCGCCCCACCGGCGAGGAAGCCAAGCAGATCGCCAACGAGCTGCGCAACTGGGTGGCCAAGGAAATCGGCCCCATTGCCAAGCCCAAGGACATCCGCTTTGGCGACAACCTGCCCAAGACCCGCAGCGGCAAGATCATGCGCCGCCTGCTGCGCAGCATCGCCAAGGGCGAGGCCATCACCCAGGACACCAGCACGCTGGAGAATCCGGCAATTCTGGATCAGTTGGCCCAGACCAACTGATCCAGAAGGCGCCGTGCAACGGCGCCAGCGCGCAGCGCTTGCCGGATTCGGGGACACTCATATCGCGTAGCGATGTGATGTGGCCACAAAACCTTGGTATCTCACCCGCCGCCCCTTGATCGAAGCCGCAAGGCCAATTGACCAAGAAGGGCTCCGTAGGCGCCAACGCGCAGCGCTTGCCGGGTCTGGGGACACTCATATCCCGTAGCGATGTGACGTGGCCACAAAACCCGTTGATCACCCCGGTACTTGATCGAAGCAGCGGGCCCGCTCACCCGGTGGGCCTGCAGCGCGCTTTGTAGGACGTGATCTCCAATCAGTCCTGCGCCGACAGCAATTGCCGGTGCATGCGTTACAACGGCAGCATGGCGTGACCGGCCACCCTGGCCGGGCGCTGCTGACCGGAGATTTCCCATGCACTTGCGTTCCATCGTTTTGCTGTTGACGGTGCTGGTGATTGCCGCACTGGCTGCATTGAACTGGCCTGCGCTGGCCGCCCCTTCCCTAGTATCGCTGGGGGTGGTGTCATTTGAAGCGCCGCTCGGGTTGCTCATGCTGGCGCTTACCGCCTTGTTGGGCATCTTCTTCGTGGCCTACGTGTTGTCGCTGCAGGGCTCGGTACTGCTCGAAACCCGCCGCCACACCAAAGAGATGCAGGCACAGCGCGAGCTGGCTGACAAGGCCGAGGCGTCCCGCTTCACAGAGCTGCGTACATTCCTTGAAATCCAGCACAGTCAGGCCCATGCGGCGGTTTTGGCGCGGCTGGACCACCTGGAGGCCCGCCTCGCCGCGCGCGCCGAGGAGTCTGACAACACCACGGCGGCCTATGTGGGTCAGTTGGAGCAGCAGCTGCGCTCCCGCAATTCGCTGGTGACCCCCATCGTGTAGGGCCTATCCTGTGGGTGATGTCCTGGAAGGCGCAGGTACTGTCTGCGCACTCAGAGGGGCGCGGGCGTCGTCCGCAGGCATAAAAAAAGCCGCGTCACTGATCGTGCGCGGCTTTTTGCTGGGGCCGGGACGGTAGAACCCGCGGCCACCACAAGGGCGGCAAATTACTTTTGCGTCAGCACCCAGGCCGCCAGCTTCTTCGCTTCGGCGTCACTCACTTGCGCATTGGCGGGCATGGGTACTGGGCCCCACACGCCAGAGCCACCCTTGACGATCTTGGCAGCCAGCTTGTCCACGGCGTCCTTCTGGCCAGCGTATTTGGCTGCTACATCCTTGTAGGCAGGCCCCACCAGTTTCTTGTCCACTGCGTGGCAAGCCATGCAGTTCTTGGAGGTGGCCAAGGCCAAGTCGGCCATCGCGGGTGCCGCAACCGACAGCGTCAAGGCGAGTGTGATCAGGGAACGCTTCATGGTGGGAATTCCTGTGGTTGAGTTACAGTGCTTTTAATGCGATTGTAGTGACTTGGGTTGACACGCAGTTGTCCCTGGTCAATCCCGCTTTTCGCGGAATTCTTTGGAGAGAGCGATGTATCTGCTGGGTCTGTCCCTTCTCATGCTGGCATTGAAATATTTCGAGATCGGCCCCGTGGCCACGTGGTCGTGGTGGTGGGTGCTGGCGCCCTTCGCGGCCACAGCGCTGTGGTGGGCCTGGGCTGATTCCACCGGCTACACCAAGCGCAAGGCCATGGAAAAGATGGATCAGCGCAAGAAGGACCGCATCAACAAACACAAGGAAGCACTGGGCATTCAGCCGCGCAAGCCGCGCTGAACAGCTGGCGCGCTGGATGCAGCGCTGGTGTTGTTGGCCCGCCCACCGACAAAAAACGCCCTGAGCCTTGCTTACGGGCGTTTTTTGTTGCCTGGGGCGCAGCAGGGGGATCTGGGCTCGCTCCCCTCTCCCTGCTGCAAGATCCACCGCAGCCTCTTCAATAGGCGTCCAGCACCGCTCCCTTGCTGGCGCTGGATGCGTTGAACGCAAACTTGGCCTGCACACCACGGGTGTACCGTGGGGAAGGGGCGGTCCAGGCGGCGCGGCGCTTAGTGATTTCTTCGTCCGGCACATTGAGCTGCAGCAGCAGCTGGCGCGCGTCGATGGTGATGCTGTCGCCTTCGTTGACGAAAGCAATCGTGCCGCCCGCTGCGGCCTCGGGTGCCACGTGGCCCACTACCATACCCCACGTGCCGCCGGAGAAGCGGCCGTCGGTGATCAGGCCCACGCTCTCGCCCAGGCCTGCGCCGATCAGCGCACCGGTGGGTGCCAGCATCTCGGGCATGCCGGGGCCGCCTTTGGGGCCCAGGTACCGCAGCACCATCACGTCACCGGCCTTGATCTTGCCCGCCAGGATGGCTTCGAGTGCGGATTGTTCGTCGTCAAACACGCGGGCCGGGCCGGTGATGACGGGGTTCTTCAGACCCGTGATCTTCGCCACCGCGCCTTCGGGGCTCAGGTTGCCCTTGAGGATGGCCAGGTGGCCTTGCGCGTACATAGGCTTGCCGATAGGACGAATCACGTCCTGGTCGGCGCGGGGCTCGTCCGGCACGTCCTTCAGCACCTCGGCAATCGTCTTGCCTTCGATGGTGAGGCAGTCGCCATGCAGCAGGCCCGCATTGAGCAAGATCTTCATGACCTGAGGGATGCCCCCTGCGCGGTGCAGATCCACCGCCAGGTACTTGCCGCTGGGCTTGAGGTCGCACAGTACAGGCGTCTTCACGCGCACGCGCTCGAAGTCGTCGATGCTCCACTCCACGCCTGCCGCATGGGCAATCGCCAGGAAGTGCAGCACCGCGTTGGTCGAGCCGCCCGTGGCCATGATCACAGCCACGGCATTCTCGATGGATTTACGGGTCACGATGTCGCGCGGCTTGATGTCCTTCTTGATGGCCTCGATCAGCACCTTGGCTGACTCCTTGGCCGAGTTCATCTTCTCGTCGTGCGGGTTGGCCATGGTGGACGAATAGGGCAGGCTGATGCCCAGAGCCTCGAACGCGCTGCTCATTGTGTTGGCGGTGTACATGCCGCCGCACGAACCCGTGCCCGGGATGGCGCGTTTCTCGATTTCTTTCAGGTCAAAGTCGCTCAGCTTGCCCGCTGCGTTCTCGCCTACGGCCTCGAACACGCTCACGATGTTCAGGTCCTTGCCCTGGTAGTTGCCGGGCAGGATGGTGCCGCCATACACATAGATGGCGGGTACGTTGGCGCGCAGCATGCCCATCAGGCCGCCGGGCATGTTCTTGTCGCAGCCGCCCACCACCAGCACGCCGTCCATCCACTGGCCGCCCACGCAGGTTTCGATGCAGTCGCTGATGACTTCGCGGCTCACCAGGCTGTACTTCATGCCTTCGGTGCCCATGGCCATGCCGTCGCTGATGGTGGGGGTGCCGAACACCTGGGCGTTGCCACCCGCTTCTTCGATGCCAGCAATCGCCGCATCCGCCAGCTTCTGCAGGCCACTGTTGCAGGGCGTGATGGTGCTGTGGCCGTTGGCCACGCCCACCATGGGTTTGACGAAGTCGCCTTCCTCGTAGCCCATGGCGTAGTACATGGAGCGGTTGGGTGCGCGCGACTTGCCCTGGGTGATGTTGGCGCTGCGGCGGTTGATGGGGGCGGAGGGCTTGCTGGAGTCGGTCATCGTGGGGCGTCCTGGTCTCGGGGTTGGGGGCTGGAGCGGAATGGATCATTCTGCCAGCGCCGTCGCAGCGCGTGGGGGCTGCCCCCGCAATCCCCAACGCCACCGCCCCGGGCGGGCCTGTGGGGCTGGGCGATAATTGACAGGTTTGCCCCCGGCACGGCTCAAGAGGTTGGTTGCACGGGCGCGCGAGGGGCCTTTATGAGTCCGGCCCGCTTCCCTTCCAGCGATTTTTCAGAAGCCAGCACGATGCCCATCTACCGTTCCAAAACCTCCACCGCCGGTCGCAACATGGCAGGCGCGCGCTCCCTGTGGCGCGCCACCGGCATGAAAGACGATGACTTCAGCAAGCCGATCATCGCGGTGGTCAATTCGTTCACTCAGTTCGTGCCCGGCCACGTGCACCTGAAGGACCTGGGCCAGCTGGTGGCCCGCGAGATCGAAGCCGCTGGCGGCGTGGCCAAGGAGTTCAACACCATTGCCGTGGACGACGGCATTGCCATGGGCCACGACGGCATGCTGTATTCGCTGCCCAGCCGCGACATCATTGCCGACTCGGTCGAGTACATGGTCAACGCGCACTGCGCCGATGCCATGGTCTGCATTTCCAACTGCGACAAGATCACCCCCGGCATGCTGATGGCCGCCATGCGCCTGAACATTCCGGTGATCTTCGTTTCGGGTGGCCCGATGGAAGCTGGCAAGACCCGCCTGGCCAACCCGGTCACCAAGGTCATGGAGTTCAAGAAGCTCGATCTGGTGGACGCGATGGTGATTGCCGCCGACACCAACTACTCCGACGCCGATGTGGCCGAGGTCGAGCGCTCGGCCTGCCCCACCTGCGGTTCGTGCTCGGGCATGTTCACCGCCAATTCCATGAACTGCCTGACCGAGGCGCTGGGCCTGTCGCTGCCCGGCAATGGCACGGTGGTGGCCACCCATGCTGACCGCGAGCAGCTCTTCAAGCGCGCAGGCCGCCGCATCGTGGACCTGGCCAAGCAGTATTACGAGCAGGACGACGAACGCGTGCTGCCCCGCTCGGTGGGCTTCAAGGCGTTTGAAAACGCCATGACCCTGGACATCGCCATGGGCGGCTCCACCAACACCATCCTGCACCTGCTGGCGATTGCCAAAGAGGCCGAGATTCCCTTCACCATGGCCGACATCGACCGCCTTTCGCGCGTGGTGCCGCAGCTGTGCAAGGTGGCGCCCAACACCAACAAGTACCACATCGAAGACGTGCACCGCGCAGGCGGCATCATGGCCATCCTGGGCGAGCTGGACCGTGCCGGCAAGCTGCACACCGACGTGCCCACGGTGCACACCGCCACGCTCAAAGACGCGCTGGACCAATGGGACATCGTGCGCACGCAGGACGACGCCGTGCGCACTTTCTACATGGCAGGCCCCGCAGGCATCCCCACCCAGGTGGCGTTCAGCCAGAACACGCGCTGGCCCAGCCTGGACCTCGACCGCGCCGAGGGCTGCATCCGCTCGTACGACCACGCCTTCAGCAAAGAGGGCGGCCTGGCCGTGCTGACCGGCAACATCGCGGTGGACGGCTGCGTGGTCAAGTCGGCCGGTGTGGACGAAAGCATTCTGGTGTTCGAGGGCACGGCCCATGTCACCGAGTCGCAGGACGAGGCCGTGGCCAACATCCTGGCCGACAAGGTCAAGGCCGGTGACGTGGTCATCGTGCGCTATGAAGGCCCCAAGGGCGGCCCTGGCATGCAGGAAATGCTCTACCCCACCAGCTACATCAAGTCCAAGGGCCTGGGCAAGGCCTGCGCGCTGCTGACGGACGGGCGCTTCTCGGGCGGCACCTCGGGCCTGTCGATTGGCCACTGCTCGCCGGAAGCCGCTGCGGGCGGTGCGATCGGCCTGGTCCAGAGCGGTGACCGCATCCGCATCGACATCCCCAACCGCACGATCAACGTGCTGGTGAGCGATGAAGAACTGGCCAAGCGCCGCGAAGCACAGAACGCCAAGGGCTGGAAGCCTGCGCAGCCACGCCCACGCAAGGTGTCGGCCGCGCTCAAGGCCTATGCCAAGCTGGTGATGTCGGCCGACAAGGGCGCCGTGCGCGATTTGTCGCTGCTGGACGACTGAGGTGGTTTTGCGGGGCCGGGGGGCCCTGCTGCCGCTTAGAAGCCGCGCCCTCAGGGCGCGGCTTTTTTATGGATGCTCTACTTTTGATAGCTGTCAGCGCATGATGGACTAGCGCTTCCTCGGCTTTTTGTTTAAAAAAGGGTTGTGTGGGTCCAACTGATCGTTCTGGCGCGGCAGCGGCCACCCGGTGGTCTTGCCCGAGGCAGTAGGCCCTGACTGCGGGGGCATCCCCAGCGCGGGCACAATACCCGCCACCATGTTGACCTATCCCCACATCGACCCCGTCGCCCTGCAGATCGGCCCACTGGCTGTGCATTGGTATGGCCTGACCTATCTTGCGGCCTTTGGCCTGTTCATGTTGCTGGGCATCCGGCGCCTGCAGCACCCGCCCTTTGCCTCCATCACGGGGCCTGGTGCGTGGACGCGCAAGGATGTGGAAGACATCCTCTTTCTGGGGGTGGCTGGCGTGGTCATTGGCGGGCGGCTGGGCTACTGCCTGTTCTACAAACCGGGCTACTACCTGAGCCACCCGCTGGAGATTTTTGCCGTGTGGCAGGGCGGCATGGCCTTCCATGGCGGGCTGCTGGGTGTGGTGGTTTCGATGCTGTGGTTTGCCCATTCGCGCCAGCGCCCCTGGCTGCAGGTGGCTGACTTTGTGGCGCCCTGCGTGCCCACGGGGTTGGCGGCAGGGCGTGTAGGCAACTTCATCAATGGGGAGCTGTGGGGCCGCTTTGCCAGCCCCGACCTGCCCTGGGGCATGGTGTTTGCGCACAGCGGCTCCATGCAGCCGCGCCATCCGTCGCAGGTCTACCAGTTCCTAATGGAGGGATTGCTGCTGTTCATCCTGTTGTGGCTGTATGCGCGCAAGGAGCGTCGCCCTGGCCAGGTGGCGGCCGCCTTCCTGTTCGGCTACGGCGTGTTCCGCTTCATTGCCGAATATTTCCGCGAGCCCGACGCCTTCCTGGGCATCCTGTCGCTGGGCATGAGCATGGGACAGTGGCTGTGTGTGCCCATGATCGTGGGTGGCGCAGCGATGTGGCTGTGGGCGCAGCGGCAGCCGGTAGGGGCGTTGGTTTCAAGGTAAAACGGGCGATAGCGCCGGTGTTTCATGCCCGAGCAGCTATCAAATTGGTAGTGATTGGATCGAGTGGCGGGCAAGCAGGCGGTCAATGCCGCGCATCACCCCGCCGCGCCATCGTCCACAGGGCGGCCCCCACGATGAGCGCACCGCCCACCCAGCCCGTGACGCTGAGCTGCTCGCCCAGCCAGAACACCGCAAACAGTGCGCCAAAGGCGGGCTCGCTGCTGGTCAGCAATCCCACCCGCGTGGGCGAGCTGTGGCGCAGTGCCCAGTTCTGGGCCACAAACGCAAACACGGTGCAGCCTGCCACCAGGTAAATGCAGGCCCACCAGAAGGCGCTGGCTTGGGTGAGCGACGGCAGAGGGGACAGTTTGCCCGGCAAAGCCAGCGCCAGCACCAGGCAGCCCACCCCGATCACGCCCGACTGCACCGCCGTGAGGGCCAGCACGGGTGCGTTGCGGCGACGGGTGAGCCGCGTGGTCTGGCACACGGTGATGGCACGCAGCACGGCGGCCGCCAGCATCAGGGCGTCGCCCCAACCCCACTGGCCGGTGTACCCCCCGCTGAGCATGGCTGCGCCGAGCAGGGAGACGGCGGCAAAACCAAACATCGCACGCTCGGGCCGCTGGCGCAGCAGCCACCACTCGGCAAACGGTGTGAACACCACGCACAGGCTGATCAAAAACGCTGCATTGCTGGCCTGCGTGAGCGCCAGACCAAAGGTCTCGCACAGAAAGATGCCCAGCATCAGCCCACCCAGCGGCAGGCCGGCCACCAACGCATCGCGCCGCTCGGGCGCAGTGGCGCGCAGCAGGGCCGTGAGCAGCACCACAAAGGTCAGGAGGAAGCGTACGGCCAAAAAACCCAGCACCGGGTAGAACACCAGGGCCCCCTTGGCCACGCCATAGCTGGTGCCCCACACCACGGCGACCAGCAACAAGGCCAGGTCAGAAAGGCGCGGGGCCAGCGGGGAAGGGGCGGACAGGGGGAGGGTGTGTGCC